>CALFXN010000360.1 GCA_937957815.1 uncultured Synergistales bacterium | reverse complement strand
GGGCTCCGTCGAGAAGCGAAGCGTCGTCCGATGCCCCGAAATGCGCGTAGCAGACGATCGTCGGCCGGGTCTCGCGGACGCGGTCAAGCGAGGCGAGGGCGACCGGAAACACGAAACGGGGCGGCGTCGCGGGGCGAATGTAGGGCATGACGGACATCCGGCAGGACGTGCCGAAATTTCCGCCGGCCCGCGGATCCAGATGCACCCCGGCCGCCTCTCCGGGGAAAAGTATCGTCTCGTCCCCCGTCCGATAGACGTACGCGTTGTGGTACGGCGCGTGTCCGGGCGCATCGATCGCCCGGAGTCCGCCCAGCGCGTCGGGAGAAGAGAGCGCCGTCTCCGGCACGGAGGTTATCTCCCCGTACGCGTCGACGATGTCTCCGAGGACCGCGCGACTCGACGTCACGAGGCGCGTGGGATCGACGAGGTGTCGCGCCCCCTTCGCAGGAGCGATGACGCGGAGGTCCGGAAACTCGCGCGCGAGCGCTCCCGCGCTTCCGCAGTGATCCATGTGGACGTGGGTCAGCAGGAGTGCGTCGAGGCGTCCGCCAGCATGCCGCCACACCGCTTCCGCGATTCTCTCCGCCGCAGCGGCGGGACCGCAATCCACGAGGAACGTCGTACCGCGCGTCGCGTCGCGGACGAGCCAGACGCCGAAGAACGAGCGGAATCCCCTGCGCGCGACGGGACAGTCAATCAGGCGGACTTCGATCCCTCCGCGGGAATGGAGGAGAATTCCATCGTCCGAACGATGATACGCGACGGACATCCGCCTTCCCTACCGCGACGCCATCGCTCGGACGAGGACGTCGGCCGCGAACCCTCGCGTCACGGGGCGTGCCGGTTCGAACGGGCCGCCGGCCGGGATGGCTCCAAGAACCCCCGTCCGAGCCAGCGCCGAAAGAGTGACGAAGAGCCGGTCCGTTTCCGCCACGTCCGGGAAGACCAGGTCCGGCGCAGTCGCCTTCGCCTTGAGCACGAGTCCGAGCGCGGTCGCGAATGTCGCCCGCGTAACCGGCGTCGCGGAGTCGGCGGGAAGGACGGCGCCGGCGAGTCTGCCTTCCTCGCCGAAGACGCGTTCCATCAGCGAAAGGACTTCGGTGCCGGTCACGGGTAGATCGACGCCGAACTCGCCCTTGTCGTCGCCCGCGAGCTTGTTCGCCTGCACCCGGCAGTTGTAGGGATCGTTGATCTTCACGGCCGGCGAAGATGGAACGCGAACGGGGTCCATGAGTCTGCGGACGGTCGCGAGCGACACCGCGGGCCAGAAAGGATGGCCGGGAGGAACGTCCCTGTAGGCGCACAGCGAGAGCGCACTTCCGGAACGCAGCAGCTCGAGCTGGACGGCGGCCGGATTCACGTTCCTCGGTTGCGCGCCACGCCTTACGGCGACGGCCGCGATGGCTCCGGCGGCCTGTCCCGTCAGCATCGTGACTGGCTGGAGCCGGATAGCCCCCTCGGCGAGTCGGGAGACGGACAGATTCTTTTCAGCCGCCACGAGACCGTCGACCCGTTCGGGGATGAAGACCTCGAAGGGGATCTGGAAGGGACCGACAGGGTTGCATTCGCGGATCGTGGCGTTCCTCTCTCCGAATTCGGCCTCCAGGTCGCGGTCCCTGTCCGCATTGTGGAGATCGAGGATGTATCCGCCGACGGCGAGCGCCGTCGGAAGCTCCCGGTTGCCTCGGCCGTCCCTGTAGCTTTCCGAGTTCGACCGGAGTTCCTTCGCTGTCAGGGTCAGGATTCCCTCGATCCTGCGCCCTTCGCGGACGTACGGACGAGGCGGGAAAAAGCGGAGCAGGTCGTGATATTCCCTCGGGATGTCCGTGAGGTTCACCGTCGCCGGCGCGTCCCCCGGCTCGCCGTATTCGTCGTCGGCGAGCCCCCACTGCCACTCCTGGAGTTCGTCCGAGATGTAGTACAGAAAGTGGATGGTCTTCAGCAGCGCAGCCGTATCGACCTTCCGCCGAAAGTCCGGGTCTTCGATGTAGCGGATCGGAAGCCCGCCTTCGGGGTCGGACATCCCCGGAAAATCGTTCGCCCAGTTGACGCAGGTCTTCGTGATATGCAGCCACGCCTCGGGGCTCGACGCGTCGTAGTTTTCCCGATTCGAGGAATCGGGCAGGCCACGGTAGGCGTTGTGCGCCGAAAAGACGACGGGAAGCCGGATCGGGTATTCTCCGCGGAATCCGTTCCCCTGACGGATCACGTACTTCCTGAATTCCTTCCGCGATTCCTCGTATCCCGCGGGAGGCACGGAGACCCGCATGCGGGGCGGTACGCCACCAGGGTATTTCTTTGCGATCGCGACATAGGTAATATCCTGGATCCGTGCCGTCTCGTCCTTCGCGTCGCTCGTCGTCCGACCGATCCGGTACCGCGCCCCGGCCTTCGCGAGAACGTCGCCGTACTCGGTGGCGTCGACGACGACGCGCGACGAGAGCTCGACGCCGTTGCCCGCACTTTCGACCAGAACCCCCGAGACCGCACCGTCACGCCCGAGCACGTCGCGGAAGCGCGCGCGCAGAAAGATATCGAGGACGGGAAGGGCTCCGCCGGCAAGCGGCGTCCTCCGCAGATCGCCGATCATCTCCTTCAGGATCCGGTGCCCGACCGACGGTTCGAACGCGATGGAATTCCCGCTCCAGTAGCAGGTCGCGATGGACTTGTCCTTCTTGAAGTAGTGGTAGCGCACGCGTTCGACGAACTCTCCGTATAGCCCCGAGAGATTTCCGCTCAGGTCGTCCATCGTCGGGACGCCCGCCGCGGTCATCTGTCCTCCGATCCAGCCCGACTCCTCGACGAGAGCGACGCGAGCGCCCATGCGTGCCGCCTGGATCGCGGCCGCCACGCCTCCGGTTCCGGCGCCGACGACGACGACATCGTACTCGTGACGTTGCTCCGC
>CALFXN010000359.1 GCA_937957815.1 uncultured Synergistales bacterium | reverse complement strand
GCGGACGCCGAAGGCGAAGACGAAGACGAGTAATTCTCCCCGGCGAAGGGCGCGGACCGAGCGATCGGAGAGAGAGTCCGAAAGACTTTTGACCTCACGGGCGAACGTTTCGAGCACGGACGACGAATAGTTCATCGCGGAAGGACGGACGACCAGAAGGCGGACGGAGCGCTCCTTGACGGCGCGCACCATACGTTCCTCGAGAACCCGCCTCCCGATATTCCGCGAGAGAATCTCCTCGTTCGTCACGCTGTGCAGCGGAAGCAGATTCGGGTAGGCCTGCCACGAAAGCTGCGGAGCTCCGACCTGTCGCGAGAATTCGACCACGGCGAGCGTCCTCTTGGTCTTCGCGATCAGTTCGCCGAGCGATTTGAAGTCAGGATACCCGACGGCGATTTCGCCCGTCGGCGAAACGCACCGGATCACCGGATAATCGCGAAGGACGCCCGACAACGACTCGACGACCCCTGCCGCGTCGGAAGGCGGAGCCGGACAGATCCGGTACAGGACGGGAACGTTCCGTTCACTTGCAAACTCGAGCCCCTCGAAATCGGGAAGGACTCCCGACATCAGGAGCTGGTCCCAGCTTCGGGGAAGCATTCCGATCATGCCGCCCGCGAGTTCGGAAACGAGCGTCCCATGGAAGCGCGTCGAGAGGAACGCCATCGCCCGCGACGCATAGCTTTTTTTCCGGTCGACGAAGACGGCCGGGCCGTTCTCCGCCCTCGGGGCCGACGCGGGTTTCAGGGGCTTCCTGATATCCGGGGGGAGCGCGAACGACGGAGCGAATACGACGGGCATCGCTCCGCCGGACAACTCCTGTCCCGTCTTTTCCGATACCATGAGGCCCGAGACGCCGTTCTTCAGGAGAAGATCGAGGACATCTCCCTTCGAAATCCCGCTCATCGAAGACAGTCCCGCGATATCCACATAATCCGCAATGATCGCGACATCGCGGTATCTGACTTCCGATCTCCACCGCGGCCACAGCGCGATCAGCGAAAAGAGAAACGCGAGCGCCATGAGAACCCCGGAGCCTCCGATGGACAGGTGCGGTCTCAGGGAACGAATGATCCGTTTCATGCGTGAACCCTCCATTGATCTCTCACCGGAATTCCGAATCCTTCCAGAAGACGACCGATCCGGGACAGCGGAAGTCCGACGATGTTGAAGTAGCATCCGCGTATCGATTCGACGAGAAGGGATCCCAGCCCCTGGATCGCATACGCCCCGGCCTTGTCCCTTCCCTCTCCGCTTCCGGCGTATGCCCTGAGATCCCCGTCACAGAGACGCCGGAACGTAACCTCGGACGTAACGACATCGCTCGCGACTCGCCCCTTCAGGAACACCGCGATCCCCGAATGGACCCGGTGCGTCCTCCCGTTCAGAAGCGAAATCATCCTGTACGAATCCCCGGGATCCGCCGGCTTCCCGAGAACCGTTCCGTCGATGTCGACGACCGTATCCGCCGCGATGACAAGCGCTTCCGGGTTCTCCTCCGCAACCACGGTCCCCTCGGCGACGGCGAGGCGCTCACAGAGGGATTCCGGCGACTCACCGGGAAGGGGGGCCTCCGGAACGTCGGGAACCCGAACAGAGAAGGTCCACCCGAGAGATTCGAGAAGCTCCCTGCGCCGCGGACTGCCCGAGGCGAGGATCACCCTCACCGGGAAAGCCACAGGCCGACCACTCCGCCGACGATCGTTCCGAGGTTGCATCGGAAACCGAACTTCACTCCGAACGTGACGACTCCGAGGTCGACATCCTGAAGGTTGAACCCGACAGAGAGGATGTCGCGCATGAACGGAGCCGTCGTCTGGAATCGCTGGAGATAAAGGCCGAGCAGCGTTCCGACGAGGATCGAAACGATGACATACCACCACCGCGAATGCGACGAAGGCATCGTCGTCACCCCGCAAGCGAGGCGCCGAGCGCCAGTGCGCCGAGACACGCGCAGTAGATCGAGAAGACCCGCAGCCTGCCGCCCGTGACGAAACGTCTCAGGAGACCGAGGGCTGCGTACCCTGACAGGAACGCGACGAGCGCCCCCCAGTACCAGCCTTCGGGCAAGCCTGCCGAAGACAGGCCATGCCTGAACTCGAGAACAACGGCTCC
>CALFXN010000358.1 GCA_937957815.1 uncultured Synergistales bacterium | reverse complement strand
CCCGTGAGAATGGCGGAGTCCACGACACCCATCCGCATGCTTTCGATGAGCTGCCGTTCGTCGCCGAGCGTCGCGTTCGGGAAGATCGCGATCTGCAGTTCGCCCTTGCTCCCGGCCTCGACGAGTTCCTTGAATTTGAGCGCGCAGGCGTGGAAGGCGTCCTTTTCGTTGACGACATGGGCTACCTTGATGGTCGTCGCTGCCGAGGCCGCGGCCGAAAACGATATAACAGCAAAAAGACACAGAACCAGAGCGCAGAACCGTTTACTCACTTTCCTTCCCCCTTCCGGATTTTTGGTAGTGCCAAGGTACTACCAATATGCGTTCAAGTATTGTATCATAACCGCCGCGCCTGAACGTTTTTTCGTCGCATTCATTGTGGAGAGGAAGTATCCGGCCGATGGAAGGATCGAAACGAAAGCGCCTCGTCAACGATATACTCGCGAGCGTCCGCGACGGCAGTCTGCGTGATCGTCTGCCCGCCGAACGCGACCTCGCGGCGCGTTTCGGCGTCAGCAGAAACATTCTTCGGGAAGCCCTCGTCGAACTCGAATGTACGGGGGTTCTGGAAAGTCGGGGACGGGAGGGGTTCTTCACGCGGACTCCGGATTTCGGCCTTCTCGCCCGAACCCTCGAAACTCTTCAGATCTGGCCGAAGGACACGATGCGGCAGATCATGGAAATGCGGACGCTCACCGAAGTGCCCGCAGCGGGACTCGCGGCGCGGCGTCGCACGGAAGAACACGTGGCCCTGCTGCGGGAATGCGCGGACAATCTCAGCCGGATCCATATCTCGGGAGAATCATGGGAAGGAGAAGGCGCGCACTGGGACTCGCTGCTCCACATGACAGTCGTGAGGGCCGCCGGAAACGAACTTCTCGTTCGCGTGTACGAAGGGCTCTCGGTGCTGATCGAGCGCTACATCGGGACGAGCCGCAAGAGTCTCTTCGCGCTCATGGAGTGGCCGGAACTCATTCTCGGCCAGCATCTCGGCATCGTACGCGCCGTCACTGACGGCGACGCCGCCGGAGCCGAACGGATCTCGCGCGAGCACATCGAGCGCGCGGTCGAGGAACACACGCGTCTCGGCGTCTATTCGCAACCGTCGTTTCCGACGATGCCCTAGAAGGAGACCTCCATGAGCTTCATGAGCCACGGATATACGGCCTTGATGTGGAAGGGGTTCATGCTGAAGATAACGACTGCTCCCATGGCCATGATCGTGTGGAAAACCGAGAGAAAACCGTCGTACTGTTCCGCCCGTCCCACGATGGCGAGCGCGAATTCCGCAAGGACCGCCCCTCCGACCATGTAGTGCCACCGCGTCACGTCGGGCGCCGCCGCGTAGGAGACCGCGCGCAGGACGCAGTAGGCGGACCATGTCCCGAGGACGTACATCTGCGAGAGCGACAGCGCGACGCGGATGACGTACGCAGTGGCGACGGCGAAGAATCCGCCGCCGTACGCTCCCTGTCGGAGGCCGGTTACGGCCTTTCCGAGCGACGCGATCCGGGGAATGACGAAACGCGCATATATGCTCGACAACGCCCACCCCCAGAGAAAAATGGGCATCATGAATTCGAGATACCGCACCGATACACTCCCCTTCACCACGACTCGAAACGGGAACATTATACCAGCACTTCCGGTTCAATATGGGAAGGGATACGGCCGAAACAATAAGGAGTGGGATGCTCGCGGAGGTGATTCGATGGATGCCATGAACGCGGTCGATATGATGGGTCTCGCGGGAGCGCAGGCCGGGCAGGAAGTCCAGCTCGCGGTGCAGATGAACGTGGCGAAGAAAGCCATGGATGTCCAGACGGAAATGGTGGCGCAGCTCTTTCAAAGTATGGGCCTCGGCCAGAATCTCAACATACAGGCGTAACGAACCGGAAGAAATACCCGATGCACGACGCGCATCCCACGGGGGAGCGGAACGGAGCGACGCTCCGGGCCGCTCCCCCGCTTTTCGTCGCTCTACTTCCGCACGCTTTCGCCGAGAAACCGGACGAGATCGTCCCTGAGCTTCCGCTTCGCTTCGGGGTTGAGGTACATCATGTGCCCTAGATCGGAAGAGCACACGTCTGAACTCCAGTCACGTGGCCTTATCTC
>CALFXN010000357.1 GCA_937957815.1 uncultured Synergistales bacterium | reverse complement strand
TCTGGCTCTATATGCTCGGCGGCGCGAGCGCTTCGTGGGAGCGCTCGCACATCGAATGCGGCATCATGACGCTCTACATCAAGAGGCCGTTCACGATGAAGCTCTTCCGCCTCGCGAAGGCGATCTTCTCCGTCGCGATAGGAAGTTGGCTGCTGTACTGGGCCTACTGGTACTTCGTCTACGGAATGCGGGTCTGGAAGACGAGCGCCATCCTCAATATCCCGCTGATCCTGGGGCAGAGCGCCATCTTCATCGGAATGTCGCTGATGGTTTTCTATGCGATCGTCGAGCTTCTGGATTACGCGCGCGCCCTCTTCGCCGGCGACGGGTCCGGGAAGGAGGACGCGTCATGCTGACGGTCGTGTTCTGGGACGTCGTTCTTCTCGTCGCGCTGCTGATGTTCAGCGTTCCGCTCCCGTACTGCTTCGGCGGGGCGCTTCTCTTCATGTCGCTTTTCGGCGACGTCTCGATGAAGAGCATGATGCTCTGGGCGTTCGACCAGATGATCAACCCGGTCCTTCTCGCGAGCCCTCTGTTCATCCTAGCGGGAATCCTGATGGGCGGGAGCGGCATCGCGAAAAAACTGCTGGACTTCGTCGACGTCTTCATCGGGCACATCAAGGGCGGTCTCGGGGTCGTGTGCTGCGTCACCTGCGCGATCATCGGCGCGATCTCGGGAAGCGGCTTCACGGGCGTGGCGGCGACGGGACCGATCATGATCCCCCGGATGGTCGAGCAGGGATATCCCCGCGGCTTCGCGACCGCGTTGCTCGCGGTCGCCTCGATCCTCGGACTTCTGATCCCGCCGAGCGGCATCATGATCCTGTACGGATGGGTCACGGAAACGTCGATTCTCGCGTGCTTCCTCTCCACGCTGGTTCCGGGACTCCTGATCACGCTGCTGCTCTCGGTCGTCAACATGGTATGGGCCAGGAAATTCAACCTGAAGCTCGAAAGCCGCGACGTCATCCGGGAACGGCGCAAAGAGCTGGTCCCGAGAACGATCAGCGCGGCGCCGGCGCTCCTGATGCCCGTCATCGTTCTCGGCGGAATCTATGGCGGCGTCTTCACGGCCACCGAGGCGGCCGCTGTTTCGGCGGTCTACGCGATTCCGGTCGGTTTCCTGATCTACCGCGGCTTCGAGGGCGGAAACTTCTTCCCGCTTCTCCGCGGCTCCGCGTCGGCGATCGGCTCGATCATGACGATGATCCTGTTCTGTCTCATGCTGAGCCAGACCTACGTGATGCTGAAGGTGCCGCAGGCGATCGTGAGCATCGTCTACAGCCTGACCGAGAACCGAACGCTGCTGCTGATCATCATCAACCTCTTCCTGTTCCTGGTCGGAATGGTCGTCAACGACGCGACCGGAATGATCCTCGTGGCGCCGCTGCTGCTCCCGCTCATGAAACAGCTCGGCGTCGACCCGATCCACTTCGCCGCGATCATGGGCGTCAACCTCGCGATGGGGGGCGTGACGCCGCCGTACGCGAGCATCCTGTACCTCGCGATGCGGATCGGAGACTGCTCGTTCCAGGAGATCCTCGGGCCGACGCTGGCCTTCCTGATCTTCGGCTATGTTCCCGTCGTCTTCCTGACGACATTCTGGCCCCCGCTGTCCCTGTACGTTCCGAGACTCCTGGGGTACTGACGCATACGAAAGGGATGAAACCATGAAACGCATCACGATTCTCGGCGCGGGAAACGGAGCGCAGACGATGGCCGCCGATCTCGCGTCGAAAGGGCACGCCGTAACGCTGTACGAACACCCGGCCTTTGCGGACAAAATCCGGGATCTGAACGCGAAGGGCAATCGGATCGTTCTCACGAACGCCTTGAGCGCCGAAGGGCAGCTCCGCGCGGCGACGACGGATATCGCGTCGGCCGTCCATGGCGCCGAGATCCTGTTCTTCATCGCGCCGACCTTCGCGCAGACGCCGGTCTTCGACCTCGCGGCACCTCACTTCGAGGACGGCCAGACGCTCGTGATCATTCCCGGAAACTTCGGATCCTTCGCGCTCCGGAAGAGCCTCGCGGCGCGGGGCGGCGCGCGCATTCTCCTCGCGGAGGCGGACACGCTCCCCTACGCCTGCCGCCTCATCGAAAACGGCCGCGTCAACGTCTGGGGCGTGAAGACGCACGTTCGCATCGGAACGCTGCCCGGCGGCGATTTCGACGCCGTGAAGGCGCGGCTCGACGGCGTCTTCCCGGTCGGGATCGAGCGGCTGCCGAACGCGCTCGCGGCGGGGCTCGGGAACGCCAACCTCGTGGTCCACTGCGCGACGATGATCCTGAACACGGGGCGCATCGAGTCGGAGAAGGGAAACTTCCGTTTCTATACGGACGGCATGACGCCGGCGGTCTGCCGCGTCCAGGAGGCTGTCGACGCCGAGCGCCTCGCCGTCGCCGCCTCGTTCGGCATCCGGCTCGAAAGCACGTGCGAGCTGCTCCGGACGATGTACGGACTCGAGGGCGCGACGCTTCACGAGGTCCTGGCCGGAAGCCCGGTGTACGGATCGCACGGCGCGGACGCTCCGAAGGAGACGAAACATCGCTATCTCAGCGAGGACGTTCCGTACCTTCTCGCGCCGCTTTCGATGCTCGGTCGGATCGCACGCGTTCCGACGCCCGCGACGGACAGCCTCATCCTGCTCGCGGGGCTGATCAACGCGACGGACTACCGGAACGCGGGGTGGAGCGGGAACGCGCTCGGCATCGAAACGATGGCGAAGGACCAACTGCTGCGGTATATCGCATAGCGAAGGAGGAATCGTCATGTCCAAAGTTCTGCTGCTCGACGAAGATCAGGTTCGTTCGCTCATAAGCATGAAAGATGTCATCGACGCCTGCGAGAAGACGTTTCTCGGGATGGGGACCGACCGCGTTGTCAATCCCACGAAGGTCACGCTGGATCTCGGGATCGGCGGCAAGTGGCCCGGCTTCAACGCGAGCATGAACGCGATGCCCGCCTATATCGGTTGGCAGAATATCGCGGGCATCAAGTGGATCGGCGGCTGGTACGACAATCCGTCGAAGGCGCTCCCCTTCCTGAGCGCGATGATCCTGCTTCTGGAGGCCGAAACCGGGAAGTTCGTCGCGGCGATGGAGGGGAACTACATCACGGACCTCCGGACCGGGGCGCAGGCGGCCGTCGCGTACAGGCACCTTTCCGGCAAGGTCAGACGGAAGGTCGTCATGGGGCTCTACGGGGCGGGCGTCCAGGGACGGACGCAGACCGCGGCCTTTTCCGAGGTGTGCGACATCGAGGAACTCCGCGTCTACGACATCAACCCGGAGGCCGCGGCGAAGTTCAAAGCCGACATGGAGCGCCTCCTCCCCGGAAAGATCCGGACCTGCGCGGCCCAGAAGGAGGCGGCCGTCGGCTGCGACGTGGTCGTGACCGTTTCGCACGGCAAGGACAAATACGTGAGGAACGAATGGATCAAGCCGGGCGCGGTCGTTTTCCCGATGGGATCGAACACCGAGGCGTCGGACGAACTCTTGACGAGCGTTGACAAGATCGTCGTGGACCACATCGGCCAGACGATGCACCGCGGCGCGCTCCGGGACGTGGTCGAGAGCGGCAGAATCACGGAAAGGGACATCTCCGCGACGATCGGCGAAATCGTCGCCGGAAAGAAAAAGGGCTTCGACACCCCGCAGCAGCGGATCGTCTGCGTTCCCATCGGCACGGGGGCGATGGACATCGCGTCGGCGTACGTCGTATACCAGCGGGCAAAGGAAAAGGGGATCGGGACAAAGTTCTCGTTCGTCAACCGCTGACGGCTTCATACGGGCGACACGGATCATACAACACAGGAGGAGGTCGAAAGAAAGTGAAGAGAGTTCTGTGGGTTCTCGCGTTCATGGCGGTGCTTTTCGGAATGGCGGCGGGTGCGTGCGCGGCGGAAAAACGCTGGAGTCTCGCCCATATCCGTCCCGAAGGGACGGCGATCGACGTCGCATTGAAGGATTTCGCGCTGAAGGTCAGGGAAAAAACGAACGGACGCGTGGATATCGCGATCTTCCCGGCGAGTCAGCTCGGCGACTACACGACGGTCCAGGAGCGCATCTCGGTCGGCGATATCGACATGCAGTGCGCCCCGCTGAGCCCGGCCGTCATCAAGCAGATCGGCCTGAACTCGATGCCGTACCTCGTCATCAACTGGGCCGAGGCGCACAAGGCGTTCGGCCCCGACGGCGTCATCGTGAAGAAGATGAACGAATACATGGAAAAGCAGGATCTCCACGTCATCGGCTCCTGGCCCGTGTACTTCGGCGGCGTCGTTCTCACGAAGGAGCCGCCCGCGCCGGCCGACCCCAACGTACCGAAAAACATCAAGATCCGCGTGCCTCCGATCCGGTCGTTCGAACTCTGCGCGAGCGCGCTCGGCTATCAGGCGACGCCGGTTCCGTGGGCCGACACGTTCACCGCGATGCAGACCGGAATCGTCGACGGAGCCATCGGCGGCGGCGCCGAAGGGTACTACGCGAACTTCCGCGACCTCGCGAAATACTTCCTCGCCGTCAACGACCACTTCGAATGCTGGTTCCTCTACATCAACAACGAGAAGTGGGGGAAGGTCTCCGCGGACGACAAAAAGGCCATCACGGATCTCGCGCGCGAGATGCAGGAGGCGCGATGGAAGGTGGCCGAGAGCGACGAGAAGGCGAACATGAAAAAGCTCGCCGATATGGAAGTGAAGGTCATCACCTTCTCCGACGCCGAACTCGAAACCATGAGGAAAAAGAACGCGGAAAAGGTTTGGCCTCCGATGTACGTCGAAATCCCGGAATCGGACATCAGGGCGGTTCTCGATTCGCTGAAGTAGCTCACGCGCCTGAACGGACAGAGGGAGCCGGCCAAACGCTCCGGCTTCCTCTGTTTGCGTGTCGGGTGCGGAAGCATTCGATTCGCCCGGTGCGTACGTGAAGGGGGAGAGGGAGATAGCGGACAAGACTCTGTTGCACATGCGAAACGTACAGAAGGATTTCTACGGAAACAGGGTTCTCGAAGACATCAATTTCGAAATGAAACGCGGCGAGATCATCGGCCTGGTCGGAGAAAACGGCGCCGGGAAGTCGACGCTCATGAATATCCTCTTCGGAATGCCGGTCATCCGCGAGACCGGAGGGTACGAAGGGGCGGTCCTCATCGAAGGCGAGGAGGCGCATTTCAGGAATCCGCTCGACGCGATCGACGCTGGAATCGGCATGGTCCATCAGGAGTTCTTTCTGATCCCGAGCTTTACGGCGACGGAAAACATCCTGCTGAACCGGGAATCCTCGAAGTACAACATCCTGGTCGAAATCTTCGGCGAGCGCCTCCGGACGCTCGACCGCGCGGCCATGCGCGAACGCGCCGAGCGCGCCATCCGCGAACTCGGGGTGGACATTTCCCCCGATACGCTCGTCTCGGACATGCCGGTCAGCTACAGGCAGTTCACGGAGATCGCGCGCGAGATCGACCGGGAGAAGATGAAAATCCTCGTGCTCGACGAACCGACGGCCGTCATGACCGAATCGGAGACCGACACGTTCCTCGCCGCCATGAAGCGGCTTGCCGCGAAGGGCATCGGCCAGATCTTCATCTCGCACCGGCTTCGCGAAATTCTCGACGTGTGCGACCGGATCGTCGTGCTTCGCGACGGAAGGATCATCCGGGATCTCCCCTCGTCCGAAGCCGACGTGCGGAAGATCGCGTCGTGGATGGTCGGTCGCGACGTCGGAGACTCGTCGCTGCGACGCGTCCGGAAGGAGGAAACGCGCCCCGCGATCCTCTCCGTCCGGAATCTCCGCGTGGACATGCCGGGCGAGAAGGTCCGGAACGTCTCGCTCGAGGTCCGAAGGGGCGAGATTTTCGGCATCGGAGGCCTCGCGGGACAGGGGAAGCTCGGAATCCCGAACGGCGTCATGGGGCTCCACCCGTCCGACGGCGCGGTCGTTTTCGACGGACGGACGCTGCGTCTCAACGATCCGCTCGAATCCCTGCGTTCGGGAATGGCATTCATCTCGGAGGACCGGCGCGGCGTCGGACTCCTGATCGACGAATCGATCGCGCTGAACATCGCGTTCACGGCGATGCAGGTTCAGGAGCGCTTCATCGCGAAGATCCCGGGCGGCGTCAAGTGGAGGGACGAACAGGCGCTGAGAGCGTGCGCGAAGGAGTATATCGACCGTCTCGAAATCAGGTGCACGGGGCCGGACCAGAGGGTCGTCGAGCTTTCCGGCGGCAACCAGCAGAAGATCTGCGTCGCGAAGGTTCTCGCGATGTCGCCGAAACTGCTCTTCGCGTCGGAACCGACGCGCGGAATCGACATCGGCGCGAAGCGGCTCGTGCTCGAAGTGCTCCGGGAGTTCAACGAGCGCTACGGCACGACGATCGTCATGACGAGTTCGGAGCTTCAGGAGCTGCGGTCCATCTGCGACCGGATCGCGATCGTCTACGAAGGCAAAATCGCGGGAATCCTGCCGTCCGACGCGCCGCTCGAGGAATTCGGCCTCCTGATGCTCGGCACGGGCGCGAGAGAGGGGGAACCGGTCCATGCGTAAGCGCTTCGGACGACTCGTCGAAAACGTCGGCTGGGCCCGCGTCATCATCGCCGCCTTTCTGGCGCTGCTCTTCGCCGTGGCGCCGCTCGTGGGAATCCGCGTCGATACGTCCCTGAGCGACACGCTGCTTCGCGTCGGAATGAACGGGATCATGGTCCTCGCGATGGTCCCGATGATCCAGTCGGGGTGCGGCCTCAACTTCGGTCTTCCGCTCGGCGTCATCGCGGGGCTCGTCGGGGCGGTCACGTCGATGGAGTTCAACTGGACGGGGTTCGCAGGGTTCTTCATGGCGATCGTCTTCGCCGTTCCGCTTGCGGCCCTCCTGGGTTTCCTCTACGGCCTCGTCCTGAATCGGGCGAAGGGGGACGAGATGATGATCGCGACCTACGTCGGCTTCTCGTCGGTCGCCTTCATGTGCATGATGTGGCTCCTGCTGCCGTACAAAAATCCGCTGATGCTCTGGGGATTCGGCGGAACGGGGCTGCGCACGACCATCAGCCTCGAAGGGTTCTGGCTCACCGTCCTCGACAGGTTCCTTTCGTTCCGGATCGGGGAGTTCTTCTTTTTTCCGACCGGCACGATCCTCCTGTTCGCGTTCGGGTGCTTCCTCGTGTGGGCCTTCTTCCGGACGAAAGCGGGAACCGCGATGACGGCCGCGGGAAGCAACGCGCAGTTCGCGCGCGCCAACGGCGTCGACATCGACCGGATGCGGGTTCTTTCGGTCGTTCTTTCGACGGTGCTCGGCGCGGTCGGAATGGTCGTCTACGAACAGAGCTACGGTTTCATCCAGCTCTACATGGGACCGTTCTACATGGCCTTCCCGGCCGTCGCGGCGATCCTGCTCGGGGGGGCCACGATCAACAGGGCGACGATCGTGAACGTCGTCGTCGGAACGTTCCTGTTCCAGGGGATCCTGACCATGACGCCGTCCGTCATCAACGGCATTCTGCGGACGGACATGGCCGAGGTGATCCGGATCATCGTCTCGAACGGCATGATTCTGTACGCCCTCACGAGGAAAGTGCAGGCGAAAAAGAGATGAACAGAGAATTCTCCACGAGGCGCTTTCTGCTCTCGAACATCGTCCCGATCATATTCCTGATTTTTTCGGCCGTGGCGATCCCCCTCTCGGGGCTGACGCCGGCATACCTCGCGCAGGAGATGGTCTCCCGCGTGGGGCGCAACACGTTTCTCGTGCTGTCGCTGCTGATTCCGGTCATGGCCGGAATGGGGCTCAACTTCGGAATGGTCCTCGGGGCCATGGCGGGACAGATCGGACTGATCCTCGCCGTCGACTGGGGCGTCGCCGGCATTCCCGGGCTGCTGGTCGCCGCGCTGATCGGGACGCCGCTCTCGATCGCGCTCGGCTTTCTCTGCGGGGCCGTCATGAACCGGGCCAGGGGGCGCGAGATGGTCACCTCGTATATTCTCGGATTCTTCGTCAACGGCGTCTACCAGTTCGTCGTGCTCTACTGCATGGGGTCGGTCCTGCCGCTCGGCGACCCGGAACTGCTGCTCAGATCGGAAGAGCGTCGTGTAGGGAAAGAGTGTAGATCTCGGTGGT
>CALFXN010000356.1 GCA_937957815.1 uncultured Synergistales bacterium | reverse complement strand
CCTCGAACCCGTCCGTACCGCGTTCAGCGAAAAGGAACGCAACGGCATGCAGGTATTCAAGCTCGCGAAGACGCTCGGCGCCCAGGGGGTCATTCTTTCAGAAGACGGCGGCGGCAATCCGGAGGCGGATCTGATGATCGTCACGCGGCACCTCGAGCGAAACGACATCCGGACCGTCCTCGTTACGGACGAGTACGCGGGCTCCGACGGCGCGTCGCAGGGGCTTGCCGATGTCACTCCCGAAGCGGATGCGGTCGTGACGAACGGGAATGGAAACCAGCGCGTCGTTCTTCCCCCCATGGAGCGAACCATAGGCGTATTGGAGACGGTCGATCGTATCACCGGAGGTCACGCCGGGAGTTTGCTTCCGGACGGGTCGGTTGCGGTCGAGATAGCCGGGATCATGGGATCCACGAACGAACTCGGCATTGAAAACCTTACGACCATAGCCGTCTGAAGCGGAAGGGGGAAGCGTCATGCACACGATCAGAGTCGTCCACTACATCAACCAGTATTTCGGCAGGATCGGCGGGGAAGAGTGCGCGAACGTCGGACCGAGAATAACCGACGGCCCCGTCGGCCCCGGGCTGTTGTTCGAAACTCTCACCCGGAAACGGTACGCGATCGGGAAGACGATAATCTGCGGCGACAATTTCGCCGCGGAACATCTGGAAGAACTTGAAGCGCAGGTCATCGAATGGGTCGAAAACGAGGAACCGGACCTGTTCATCGCCGGCCCCGCCTTTGCCGCCGGACGCTACGGCACCGCGTGCGGTCACCTGTGCAACGCGATTGCGACGAAGTTGAAGATTCCCGTTATTGCCGCCATGCATCCGGTCAACCCCGGAGTGGATATCGCCCGGAGGAACGTCTACATCGTCGAGACGAAGGATTCCGCCAGAGATATCGGACATGCCGCCGAAAAGATGGTCCGCATCGCCGATAAGCTGCTCGGCGACGAACCGGTGGGACTCCCGGCGGAAGAGGGGTACATTCCGAGGGGGATCCGCATCAACGTCCGCTCCGACCGGAGAGGGTCGAAACGAGCCGTGGACATGCTCGTCGCGAAACTTCGCGGGGCGCCGTTCACGACGGAACTTCCGATGCCGACATTCGATCGCGTTCCTCCCGCGAAACCCGTCGCCGATATGAAAGGCGCGCTGATCGCCATAGCGACGGAAGGCGGAATCGTTCCGCGGGGGAACCCGGATAGAATCGAAGCGCACAACGCCTCGAAGTGGTGTCGCTATTCCATCGCGTCCCTCGACGACCTCAAAGCCGGCGATTATGAAGTTGCGCATGGAGGTTACGACCCCGTCCCGGCGAATGCGGATCCGGACAGAGTCCTTCCGCTTGACGCCGCGAGGTCCCTCGAGCGGGACGGAGCGTTCCGGAAACTGCACGATTTCTACGCCGTAACGGTCGGCAACGTCACGGCCGTGCGATCGGCCGAACGGTACGGGCATGAAATAGGGGAAGCCTTCAAGGCCGAAGGCGTTCAGGGGGTCATTCTGACATCGACCTGAGGCACCGGAACGCGTTGCGGTGCAACGCTCGAACGCGAGATCGAACGGACCGGCCTGCCTGCCGTCCTGATTACCGCCGTGCCGTCGATCGCCCTTACGGTTGGTGCGAACCGCATCGTACGCGGAGTCGCAATTCCGCATCCCGCGGGGGCTCCCGACGAGAAACCGGATGCCGAGTTCCGTATCCGCAAGGATCTTCTCCGGAAAGCCCTGAACGCTCTCACGGCGGAGATTTCGGAACAGACGGTTTTCTGATCCAATGGTTGCCGAGATCGTTTCGAACAATCCACTGGTGTGGAAGCGTTATCCACACTGCACCCGGGTGGAAGGATCCTCGTTCGATGTCCTTTCGTTCGTGCGCGGCAGAGTCCATGTCGGATACGCCCTGCCCGCGCATCCGCTTGCCGGCAACGCGCGACTGTGCCGGAACCCGTACCGTTCGGTCGTTTTGGGTCCGCGGACGAACGAGATCAGGGGCGCCGACGTGGAATGCATAGAAGACGCGCTCGAGCGCGTTCGCGAGAGCCGTATCGATACCTCGACACAATCGGGTAACGACTACGCGCTCATCGATTCGGATCTTTTAGAATCTGTTTTGCTAAATATATAACATAAT
This sequence comes from uncultured Synergistales bacterium, assembly GCA_937957815.1. Lineage (GTDB taxonomy): Bacteria > Synergistota > Synergistia > Synergistales > Aminobacteriaceae > CALFXN01. Next base: position 5,968 of record CALFXN010000356.1, on the reverse strand, counting down.
TTTATATTATAGAGGTGAAAATGCAAAATGAAACATGAATGCACATTCGCGGTGCTGGGAAGCGGAAACGGCGCACGTGCCTGGTGTGCACAAATAGCGGCGAAAGGGTACTCCGTAACGATGTGGGAGCCCCTCGAAGCGACCGACGATTTCAGGAAACTTGTCGCACGTCCGGAAATCCGCCTCTGCGGAGACATGAATCTCGGAGGCAGACTCGCGAACGTCACGATGAAGATCGACGAAGCCATGAAGGGAGCCGATTTCGTCCTGATCGTCGTGCCGTCGTTTGCGCACGAACCGATCTTCCGCAAAATGATCCCGCACCTCCGGGACGGACAGAACGTCGTGGTGGTCCCCGGGAACTTCGCCGGCTTCAGGCTCAGGAAGATCATGCGCGAGGCCGGCGTCTCCAGAAAGATAACGATATCCGAAACGGCCTCGATGCCGTATGCGTGCAGAATATCCGGATTCGACACGGTCACCGTATATAAAAGGAAGCTGAAGCTTCAAATCGCAACTTCGCCATTTTCATTCTCTGAATATGTACGAGAAGTTATGAACGATGTTTTTGACGGCTATGTGGAATACATTGCGTCCGACAGTCTTCTTTCGATCGATTGCGATAATATCAACTATACGCTGCATCCGCTCCCCGTGCTTTTGAATTTTGGTGCGATTGAGTTAAATTCAAAGACATTCCGCCATTATATAGACGGCATAACGCCGGAAATATCGGAACGGATGAAGTCGATGGATATCGAGCGCGTCAAAGCCGGCTCGGGAATCGGGTTGAGACTCCAGGAATGTTTGTCGCAAATAAAAATGTACTACGGCACGAACGACGCGGCTGATATTTATGAATATGTGCATAGCGGGGAATCGCCCTATTTCGATTTGGTTGGCCAGAGCATAAAAAGTCGCTACATAACGGAAGATGTCCCCGGCGTCGTCGTCCCGTTCGTCCAGCTTGCGGCGAAAGCGGGAATCGCTCTCCCCATCGCGGAATTGGTCGTAGGATTGGCGTCGTTTCTTCATGGCGTCGACTATTTCTCCAGCGGTACGACGCTTGAGAAATTAGGCATACAAAATTTTAGTATCGATGATATAATTGAGAGTAGTAAATAATTTTTTTATATTTATAAATTAAAAACAATACGCGGCATAACGCTGCGTATTGTTTTTTTATATATTAGAATTATCAATGAGGCTTCATTGTTGGCAATTCGGCAAAGCAGGTTGACAGAAGAGTATTTTTTATATATCCTCGATTCCCGCTCCAGATCTCTCGACAGAAGAGAGGATATCCGATGTTCAAAGCCGTCGCGCGCACAACGCTTCATGAAAACATCCTCGCCCAGCTTTACGACGCCATCGAGACCGGAGAATGGTCCCCCGGGACGAGGATTCCAGGGGAAATAGCGTTGGCCGGTCAGTTCGACGTAAGCAGGAATTGCATCAGGGAAGCGATAAAGGTATTGGCGAGTCGCCGTATCGTCGAGACGAAACCCGGCAGCGGAACCTTCCTTTCGGAGAACGCGAGGGATCTGTTGCGCTTTGCCCGGAAGCAGGAATACATTTTCGAGGACGTCAATTTCAAGGAGCTTATGGAAACCAGATGCCTTGTCGAAGGGCAGATCGCCTACTACGCGGCCGCGAGAGGCACGGAAAAGGAGTTCGAGGAACTCGAACCCCTGTTGTGCGATACGCCTGACCCCGCGATGCGGTATCAGGCGCACATCCGTTTCCACGGCGGTCTGGTCCGGATCGCGCGGCATGCGTTGCTCGAACGGATGTGGAGTTCGATACACGACGAGATTTCCGTACAGCGGGAGTTCTATTTCAAGTGGAGCGTCGAGGGATCGAAAAATCTCCTGCGGAATCACATCGGAATTCTTTCGTGCCTCAGGGAACGCAATCCCCACTGTGCCCGGGAAGCGATGATCGAACACATCACTTCCGTGTGGCTCGATATTTTCAAGGTCCCACTGGATATCTGACCTGACGTTTCCGTTCGCGTTCCGCCGCACGACTCCCGCTTTTTTTCGATGACGGGGTCGCATTCCGGGTTTATGGTATGATCCTTTTCGGACTATCGCGTACTTCCGCGCCGGGCAATCCCTGTACGCAAGAAGGAGAGGTGTCCGAAAATCGTTTCGCAGGAATACCGTCCCCAGGTTCACTACTGTTCGGATCGGCTGAGGGACAGGCTGCAACGGATCCGGGAATTCCGCACCACCTTCGTCGAGGCTCCGTCCGGAGCGGGCAAGACTACGGCCATTCAGGACCATTTCGGAACCCCCGGAATGAAGGGGAACGTGATTCGATGGTTCGTGGCCAGCGAAGAACCCCACACATCGGGATGGCTGCGCCTGTGCCGCGAGATCGACGCGATCGATCCCCGCGCGGGAGCGCGCCTGTTGCGGCTCGGCCTCCCCGTCGAAGAAAACCAGGGAGAGGTCGCCCAGGTCCTGATGGATCTCCGGTGCGACACCGAGACCTACCTCGTCTGCGACAACTTCCAGTTCATCCAGAAAAGCCTTCCCGCGTCCGTCTGGAGAGCCTTCGTCGATCACGGCGGCGAGGGACTCAGGATCGTCGTCCTCACGCAGCAGCTCCCGTCCCGCGGACTGGCCGTCCTGAGCAACTCGGACGTTCTCCGGATCGAGAACGAGGATCTCTGCCTGAATGCGGAAGAGATCGGGGAGTACTACCGCATGGCCGGGGTGGAGCTCGATTCGGAGCAGATGCGCCGGCTCCACAGCTACTCCGAGGGGTGGATCGCCGCCCTGTATCTCCAGCTCGAAAGCTTTGTCCGCACGGGCTCCTTCGAGCGGAAGTCGAGCATATACGATCTCGTGAACGAGCTGTTTTGGCGGGGGCTCTCCCGGGAGGAACGGAACGCGATCTTCCGGCTCTCGCCCTTCGACAACTTCACCGTCCACCAGGCGTGCTTCCTCCTCGGAGTGGACATCCTTCCGGAGACGCTCGCCGAACGCCTGAACCACGGGATGTTCATCCGCTACGATATCGCGAGCCGACGATATTTCCCCCACACGATCCTGTGGGACTTCGTGCGCTCGGCTCTTTCGGAGGAGCCGGAGCCGCTGCGCCGGGAGATCCTTCATCGGGCCGGAGAATGGTGCGCGGGTCGGGGCGAGAAGACGCAGGCGCTGAATTTCTTCCACCGCCTGAGGGATTTTCCGGCGATCCTGTCCCTGGACCTCCATTGCGCCGACATGAGCCGGGCCATACTGGACTCCAGCCCCGGGCGGATGCTGGCGATCCTGCGCGACGTCGTGGACAACGCGCCCCCGGATCTCCGGCGCGACCACGCCTTCACGATGATTTCCATCGCCTTCGAAGCCTTCACCCTGGGGGATATGGCGCTCTACGGACGGCTTTGCAGCGAAATGAAGGAGCTCCTGGAGACCTGCGACATGGAAGAGGAGAAGCGTCGCGCCCTTCTCGGAGAACTTTCCCTGGCGGCCTCCTTCGGTTTCTACAACGATATCGAGGGTATGGGGAGGGGACATCAGCGCGCCTTCGAGCTGCTCGAAACGCACAGTACCCTCTTCCGTCCGGACTCTCCGTGGACCTTCGGGTGGCCGTCCGTTCTCGGAATGTACCACAGCGCCTGCGGGAAGATGGACTCCGAGATCGGACAGATGGATTACTGGATCCCCCGCTACAATGCGCTGACCTTGGGAAACGGCAGCGGAGCCGATCTGCTCTTTCGCGCGGAAACCCTGTTCCACCGCGGATGCGACAACGACGCGGAGCCCCTGGCCCTGAAGGCGCTCGACGTCACCAGGCGGTGCAGTCAGGACAGTCTGTACATCTGCGCGACGTTCCTGCTCCAGCGGATCGCCCTGTTGCGGGGCGATGCCGCGGCCAGGGACGCGGGCAGATCCCTCATGGAGCGCAACGCCCACAACTCCGCGTATGCGCTCTCCCGGCGCATCGCCGACATGGCGACGGGATTCATGGCCGTTCTGCTCGACGAACCGGATGGCGTCCCGGAATGGCTTCGCAGCGGCGATTTCCTGAAAACGCTCTCTCCGGCGCTCCCGTTCGCCTGCATGATCTACGGACGTCTGCTGCTGCTGACCGGGCGGGAGCGGGAGCTTTTGTTGCGCTCGGAGGAATTTCTGTCCGCCGCCCGGCGTTACCGGAGTCTTCTGGCCGAGGTGTACGTGACGATCGACATCGCCGTGACGCAGCACCGCATGGGAAGGGAAGACGAGGGCGGAGACACGTTGTGTCGCGCTCTGGATCTCGCGCTGCCCGACGGACTCATCGTTCCTTTCGCGGAGAACGCCGACCTTCTGGGTGCGACCCTGGGGCGTGCGCTGAACCGCTCGTGGAGGGAGAAGCGTCCGGAAATCCTGGCCCTGAAAGAACGGCATTCACGGGGCAAAGACGCGCTTCTCAGGCAGCGGCCGGGCGGAAATCGGCCTGACGGCCTCACCCTCCGCGAGTACGAGATAGCCCGGCTGGTCACCGAGGGCCGAAGCAACCGTGAAGTCGCGGATCTGCTCTTCCTGTCCGAAAACACCGTGAAATATTACCTGAAATCGATCTTCCGAAAGCTGGGAATCGCGTCTCGCCGCAATCTGAAGGGTGCGCTCCGGAAAATCCACCCCTGAGACCACCCCGGAAGAGTATAGTCCGTTCGACCGGCGTTCCGTATCCTCTGATTCAGAGCGAAACGGGACGCCGGTTCTTTTTTTCGTCGGGGTGGAGCGCCGGGGCGACGCCAGGCTTCACGGCGCGGGGATCGCGGACGGCCGGTCACGGTGGGCTGTTCGGGCCGGGGAATGGCGATACCGCCTCGGACGATTCGCTCTACCTGAACAAGGGATTCGGCGAGGGAACGGTCCGCATCGACTTCGACGGAAATACGGTCGGACTCGGAAAAAAGGTCGACTGACGGAGAACGTCGCGCGGGGGGAAGGAGAGGGAGGATGGCCTTCATCACGTCGGTGGTGCCGTTGAACGACTGGAGACTGTTCGTGGAAATGGAGACCGGTAGCGTAATCGTTGTGGATATGAGCCGCAAGCTGGATACGGCGCGGTATTCCGATCTCAGGAATCCGGAGCTGTTCCGTTCGGTAACCACCGATGGCGACGTCGTGTCGTGGGGGAGCGGACGCGTGACCGTAACGGCGCGCGAACTGATGGATGTGGTTTTTATTGACAGGAGGAGAGAGAAATGACGGAGATACGACGGGTGTTTGGAATTTTCGCGGCGATACTGTTTGCCGGTCTTGGCGTTCTGGGGATGTCGCGAACGGCGGAGGCCATCCCTGTCACCCTGGACAACTACAGAGACAAGAAGATATCGGTAGCGTTGCTCTATTACGATGTCAACGAGGGCTCGTGGTGCTGTCAGGGCTGGTGGATCGTGGACGCGTCGGGTGAGCGTACGATCAATGTTCCCCACCATCCCAAGAAGAGGATCTACTACTACGTCGAGTCCGGCGGCAAGGTCGTCCACAAGAGGAGCGAAGGGTGGGCGCGCCGGAATGTCGTCAGCAACGCCTTCAAGTATTACGAACACGATGGATGCCCCGACGGGAAGAACTTCAGGACAGTCTATTTCAACTGCAGCGCGAAGGTGACCGGAGACTCCTGGAAGCTGAATATCAATTAGAAGCGACATGGGGAGTGACGGCAGGAATTTCGCGATCCGGGATATCGCCTTCTGAGAACACCGGGCGACCGGAAGCGGGATGGCGGGCGTGGACGAGTGCCAAAGCACTCGCGTTCCACCGGGAATTGTGATCGCGACGAACGGGAGCGGGGATCCCTGTGATCCTCCGCTCCCTTTTTCTGATTCCGTCCCTGTCGCGACGGCCATTCCCGATATCCCGGAAAATGTCTCGGCGATCTTGGGCGTCTCGCGATGGTATTGCAGGAACACTGTCGCTGTCGCTTAACTTTCTGTCCGTAAAAGTGTTGACGACCC
>CALFXN010000355.1 GCA_937957815.1 uncultured Synergistales bacterium | reverse complement strand
GGGTTCTTCCTGACGTGGGCCGTCGCCGTCGTTCTGGGGCAGGACCTCGTCCGGGGGAACGCGCTGCGGACGCTCATCGTCGCCGCGTTCACGACCGTCAGTCTCGCGATTTTCATCTCGAAGGGGCTCGTCGTTTTCAGCGTCGGCCTCGTCCTCGCGGCGGGGAACATGATCGGCGGCGTCCTCGGCGCGCGTTTCACTGTCCTCAAGGGCAACGCGTGGGTCCGCCGGATCCTCGCGGTCGTGATCGTCGTCAGCGCGATCAAGATGGTGGCATCCGCGTTCTAATTCGTTCGGCGGGAAAAAAGAGAGCCGGGGCGCCTTGTCGACGCTCCGGCTCTCTTCGTTGCGTTCGTTCCCCGCGCGGCGCTAGTACGACACGCGGTACGGCCCCACGAAGCTGTTGAACAGAAGATCGCCGTTCTTCAGATACTGCAGGATCGCGTAGGCGCCGTTACCGTAGGTCTGTCGCCCGAAGATCGTCCTATGAACCGTTTCGCCGGTTGTCCAGTCCATCCCCGTGACCTCCCAGCCGTCGGCCGCCGTATAGCCGTTCACGAGAGCCATGTTTCCCGACTGGCTGTGAATGGGCACCATGCTCGTCGACGACACGTCGCTCCGGGTCCACACGGATCTCCATTCGTCCGCATCCGGATCCCACTCGAAGCGCTCCGCGCCCGTCGGCGGAGCGTACATCGGTCCCATCGCGGCAACGCCGAGGATCTTGTTCGCGCTGGCGATATCGTAGGTCGCGGCGTTCTCCGGAAGGTTGTTCACGACGAACGCGCCGTACCCGTTGACGACGACCGACTGCTCCGACTGGATCCACTCCGGAAGCGGCGAAAACCCGCACGTCACCTGAATCTGCCCCGCGATGCGACGGGACGCCGTTCCCGGCTTCTGGACGAAGCCATCGGGGATCTCGTCGCGCCAGAATGCCACGAGCTTCATGCGCTTGCAGCCGTCCGTGATCACGACGAGCTTGTCCGGGTCGGTTCCGAAGCCCATGAGCGTCGGCGTCGATCCCGTTCCGAGGCCGAACTTGATCATCGGCGGCACGGCGTCCGTCGGCGCGTCGTATCCGCTGGTCCACGCCCCGTCGGACTCCTGGGTCGACAGCGTCGTCCCGGTCCAGACGAGCTTTCGCATGTACTTGTCCGTCGCGATGTAGACGCCGTTCTTCTCGTCCACCGCGATCGAATTGTTCACGGTCTCCCCGGCCCCGAACGGGACGAACTGCGCCGTCGCGGGGTCGAGGCTCCTGTCGATCACGGCGAGTCCGTTGCTGAAGGCGACCAGAAGGTGTCCGTCGTAGGTCATCGACAGTCCGAAGAGACGCACGCCGTCGACGACCGCCCCCTGGATCGTCCTGATGTCCGCGATACTCCGGACGATCGAAATCCCCGCCGAAGGATTCGAGGCGTCGGCGAGCGCGAACGCGTAGACGCCGTTGCCGTAGTTCGCGTACAGGACATTGTCGTTATCCACGGCCGAATACGAGGAGTTCATGATCCGAAGGTTGTAGGCCTGCCCGTAGCCTTGGACGAACAGGGCGTTGAGATCCGCCGACGTCATCCCCTCGAGTTCCCTCTCCCCGATCGAGCGATGGAACTCCGGATCGACCGGCCCCAGCGTCGGCGCCATGTACGCGGGCGCCTCGATGCGTGCCTCCTCGAGCCACGCGCCGTTCGACGAGCGGATATACGCGACCCTGTCCGTCCCCACGCCCCACATAAACGATGGGTTCGTCGACGCGAGCGTGATGATGTTCACCGGCCCCGCGAACGAAATCGGATACGTCTCCGGGGACACGCGGTACGTCCCCCTCGGCGGTCCGTAGAGGGTCGAATCGCTCTGGGACGGGTCGAAGTGGGTGATCCCGTACAGGGCGGCGGACAGAAACGGATTCGTCACCGGGCCGTTGACGAAGTGTTCGGTGTTCGTGGAACACCCCGCGGCAACGAGTCCGAGCAGACACAAAAGGAAAATCGCTCCGGAACGTACCTTGCGTCTCATATGAAACACCTCCAGAATCGGGATAGTCCGAAACGGACGGATTCCGAGCCGAACCGAAAACATGCGCGAAACAGCCTTCCACGCGGGCGAACGCCGACGCTCCTCCCTTGAAGACGTGTCACCCCGGATAACACCCCCACGTTTCCTTTCGACCCAGCCGCCGGACTTCTGAAATTCTAGGATAGATGATATCATTCACGCAATACCAGACAGAAAATTCCGCTGCATTGGCGGCGGGCGCCGTCCTTCATCGTCCCTTCGGCCTGAAGACTCCGCGCTCTGGATCTCCGGCCGCAACGGAGGGAAGGGGAACGCTCCGTTTTCGTCACAATCGACATGGCGGCAATCCGGCCATTACGGCATCGTACGAAGGGGGGCTGTCCGCAAATGGGAAACGCGGTCCGGAACACCCTTGCCATCGTCTGCGGAGGAGGTCCCGCACCGGGCATCAACAGCGTCATCAGCTCCGTGACCATCGAGGCCATAAACTCCGGCTGGGAGGTCTACGGCGTCTACGACGGCTTCCTCCACCTGGGACAGGGCGAGAAGAAAGTAACCCCTCTCGCCATCGACCAGGTCACCCGGATCCACTCCGACGGAGGCAGCATCCTCCGGACGTCGCGATTCAACCCGACCAAAAGCGACGAAACCATGAAAAACGTCGTGGATACCCTCATCGGCATCGGCGTCACGCACCTCGTCACCATCGGCGGGGACGACACGGCGTTCGCCGCGTCCAAAGTGGCCGACTACGCCAAGAACAACATGGGGCTCACCATCAGCTTCGTCCACGTGCCCAAGACCATCGACAACGACCTCCCGCTGCCCGAGGGAACGCCGACCTTCGGCTTCGAGACGGCCCGCTCGCTCGGAACGCAGATCGTCTCGAACCTCATGACCGACGCGAAGACGACCGGCCGGTGGTACTTCGTCGTGGCGATGGGGCGCGTCGCCGGACATCTTGCACTCGGCATCGGCAAGAGCGCCGGGGCCACGCTGACCCTCATCCCCGAAGA
>CALFXN010000354.1 GCA_937957815.1 uncultured Synergistales bacterium | reverse complement strand
ATGATTTCGGAAGCGGCTCTGGCGGTACGATACGGAATGTCGGTCCGGGATGTGGCCTACACGGTGCATCCGCACCCGACATTGAGCGAATGCTTCAAGGATGCGCTCTTCAGGACGCTCGAAGAACTCGAAAAATCGCGATGACGGCGCGATTGTGCGCCAAGCTTGCAGTGACGATTCGCGTCTGCCCCCCAAGCGACTGAGTCGGACACTGTCACCGCCGCCAGGGCGAAATTCACTCGCACCGGGCGGCGGTTTTTTTATCGCATTACGGCGTATCTGCAGCTGTCCTGAACCAGGGTATGCGTCCCGTTTCCCGCGCTTGACGTTTCCCGAACCGGAAGGGTAGGATACGGACACGAGAAACAGCAGTCCGCAGATGTTCGGGAATCCGGTGTGAATCCGGAACGGCCCCGCCACTGTAACCGGGACGAAACCGCAGGGTCACCGAGGAAGATGTCGGGAAGACGCGGAAGTAGGATGAACGGAAGTCAGGAGACCGGTCCGCGGACGGTGTTCAGGTCAGGTCTGCGCGGGCGGACGCTGTTCCCGGATGGTGTGGAAGTATGTCTCCCCATTTGTGGATTTCGGTGTGTGTGCCGCCGCGCGACCCGCGGCGGTTTTTTTTGTCCCCGCACGGGGAGGAATTCGACGAGGGAGGGGAAATATCGCATGGAGACAGGGATGGAAACACCGGCGCGAGAATACGACTCCGTTTCATTCGCGGAATTCGCACCGACGTCGTACGTCGAGTGGCGACGGGAGGCGGAGGACGCGCTCAAGGGGGCGCCGTTCGAAAAACGGCTGCTGACGAAGACATACGAAGGAATCACGCTCGAACCGCTGTACACGGCGGAACATACGAAGGATCTGACGCACCCGCGGACGCATCCCGGTTCTCCCGATTTCCTCCGGGGGACGGAGCCCGCCGGATACTTGGCGGCTCCGTGGGCCGTCGCGCAGGCGTGCGACGCCGCTCTGCCCTGGCAGGCGAACGAGCAGCTCCGGCAGGAACTCGCGAGGGGAAGCGACGCGATCCATGTCGCGCTCGACGGCGCGACGCTCCGGTGCAGGGACGAGGCGGAACCGGGCGCGGAATCGTCCCGGGGGTTGTCGCTCGCGACGCTTCGGGATATCGACGAGACGTTCCGGGACATCGACCTCGCGAGCACGCCGCTCCATATCTTCGCGGGAGCGTCGGCCGCGCCGCTGCTCGCTCTCCTCGTCGCACGGACCCGGGCGCAGGGCGCCCTCCGGTCTGTCGCGGAGTTCGGCGGATGCGTCGGGGCCGATCCGCTCGGCGTTCTCGCGCGCGAAGGAATGCTCGACTGTCCGCTCGGCCAGCTCTACGACGAGATGGCGCTGACGATCCAGTGGACGCGGACGAACATGCCCCGGATGCGGACGATTTTCGTCCGGGGAGACGTGTATCACGACGGCGGGGCGAACGCCGCGCAGGAAATCGCCTGTGCGATGGCGACCGCCGTTTCGTATCTCGACGCTATGCGTCTTCGCGGAATCGACGCCGATTCGGTCGCCTCGCAGATGCGGTTCTCTTTTTCGCTCGGCGCGAACTTCTTCATGGAAATCGCAAAGCTCCGGGCCGTCCGGATGGTGTGGTCGCAAATCGCGGAGGCGTTCGGCTGCGGAGAGGGCGCCCGAAAGATCGACATTTTCGCGACGACGTCCGCTTTCACGAAAACCGTGTACGACCCCTACGTCAATATCCTGCGGAATGCGACGGAGGCCTTTTCCGGCGTGGTCGGCGGCGTCGGCGGCATGAATGTCCGGGGCTTCGACGACGCGGTGCGTTCCGGCGACGAACAGTCGCGGCGGATTTCGCGCAACATCCAGATTCTGCTTCGCAACGAGTTCGAACTGCTGCAGCCGGTCGACCCGGCCGGAGGGTCCTGGTATATCGAGTCGCTGACCGAAAGCGTTGCGGAACTTGCGTGGGCGCAGTTCCAGAAGATCGAGCAGGCCGGCGGTATGCAGGAATCCCTCCGGAGCGGCGCGGTTCAGGCCGAAATAGAGGCCGTGCTGCAGGCGCGCTTCAAGAACCTGTCGACGCGTTCCGACCGGGCCGTCGGAAGCAACATGTACGCCAACACGACCGAACAGCCCCTCGCCGTACCCAACCGGGACGAAAACGCGATGCGCGAGATCCGGCGGCTTGCGGTCGCGGAGTATCACGAAACGGTCGACGACGCGTTCCGGCGCGAACAGCTCGAGCGGATCCCCGATTCGATCGGAGGGGCGGAGGGAGCGTTTCTGAACGTCCTGGTCGACGCGTTCCTCGCGGGTGCGACTCTTGGCGACGTGCGCCTGGTGCTCGACGACGGCTTCGACGGCGACGAGCGCGTGACGCCGATCCGGCCGCACCGGTGGACCGAGCGGTTCGAGGCGCTGCGCCGCGCGACGGGGGAGTTCGTCGCGCGAACGGGCGAGAACGTCTCGGTCTTTCTAGCGAACATGGGGCCCGTCGCGCAGCACAAGGCCCGGGCGGATTTCAGCACGGGTTTCATGGAAGTCGCGGGCTTCCGCGTGCTCAAAAACGACGGGTTCGCGACCGTGGACGAGGCCGCGCGAGCGGCCTGCGACTCCGGGGTGGACGTCGTCGTGATCTGTTCGACGGACGACACGTACCCGGAACTCGTCCCGCCGCTCGCGCGCGCGATCCGCGCGGAGCGTCCGGGCGTGCGGATCCTTCTCGCGGGGGCCCCCGCGCCCGAATGCAGGGACGCCTATACCGAGGCGGGCGTGGACGATTTCATCCACGTCCGGGCCGATTGCCTGCGGATTCTCCGCGATATCCAGACGATGAGGGGGATGGCGTGATGCGCGCAAAACCGGATTTTACGAAGATTCCCTTCCGCTCGTCCGCGCCGGAATCGTCCCGCGGGGACGCCTCGTGGAAGGAATCAGTCGAACGTTCGACCGGTCGGCCGTTCGACTCGCTCCACTCCCGGACGATGGAGCAGATCGACGTCGCCCCGCTTTACACGGAGGGGGACTATGCGCGCGCGACGCATCTCGGGTTCATGGCCGGAGTGCCGCCGTTCCTGCGCGGCCCCTACCCGACGATGTACGTCACGCGTCCGTGGACCGTCCGCCAGTATGCGGGCTTTTCGACCGCCGAAGAGAGCAATGCCTTCTACCGCCGCAACCTCGCCGCCGGCCAGAAGGGCCTCTCGATCGCGTTCGACCTGGCCACGCACCGGGGGTACGATTCCGACCACCCGAGAGTCGTCGGGGACGTCGGCAAGGC
>CALFXN010000353.1 GCA_937957815.1 uncultured Synergistales bacterium | reverse complement strand
ATCCGCTTCATGAACAACTTCGAGACGATCAGTTCGGCGATGCTTCGCACCCGGAACCACCCCTCGGGGAACATATTTTCGAAATGGGTCAAAGTCGTGCAAAATCCGCTCGCTTCGGTTGAAGCGGCAGCATTGTACCACACGGCGATTGTCCCGGCGGGCTCGGTCGCGAAGAAACGAAAAGACGACGGATTCCGGCGTGCGGCGAGGGCCCCGGAACTGCGCCCAGGGGCCCTCGCCATGCGTTCAAAACGGATAGGAATCCGCTGTTTCAGCGCAGAACGTTTTTCAGGACGACGGTCTTGACCTGCGTGACTTCGTCGAGCGTGCAGGCGATGCCCTCGTTGCCGATGCCGCTCATCTTGTAGCCGCCGAAGGGCATTTCGCAGGAACGGAAGAAACTGCATCCGTTGACGACCACGCCGCCGCACTCCATAGCGCGGGCGACCTTCATCGCCCTGTTGATGTTTCGCGAAAAGACGTTGCCCGAGAGCCCGAAGCTCGACGCGTTCGCGATGTCGACGGCCTCTTCGTCGGTATCGAAGCCGATGATCGGAATGACCGGGCCGAAGATCTCCATATCCACGGCGACGTCCATCGTCCGCGTGACGTCCGCGAGAACGGTCGGCGCGTAGAACGCTCCGTTGCGCACGCCGCCCGCGACGATTTTTGCGCCCTGCGCGACCGTCTTCGCAACCTGCTCCTCGACGGTCTTCGCGGCCTTTTCGCTGATGAGGCACCCGACCGTCGTCTTCTCGTCGGCGGGATCGCCCTGAACGAGCTGCTTGAGTCGCGCGACGATCTTATCCGTGAATTCCTTCTTCACGGAGTTATGGATCAGGAAGCGCTTGCTCGCGCAGCAGACCTGGCCGGTGTTGTAGGTGCGCCCGAAGATCGTCTCCTCGACCGCGAGGTCAACGTCTCCGTCTTCGAGGACGATGAAGGCATCGTTGCCGCCGAGTTCGAGCGCGCAGGGCGTCAGGTTCGCGGCGGCGGCGCGCATCGTCTCGATGCCGACGGCCGTGCTGCCGGTCAGGCTGATGACGCCGATTCCCGGGTGCGCGCAGAGCCGGCTGCCAACCGTGGAGCCGGGGCCGGTGACGATTTCGATCGCGCCGTCCGGGACGCCCGCCTCGATCAGCAGTTCGCACAGCCGGATCAGCGTGAGCGGGTTCTCGGTCGAGGGCTTCACGATGGCCGCGTTGCCCGCGATGAGCGCCGGGGCGATCTTCTGCCCGAACAGGTCCACCGGGAAGTTGAACGGAATGACGCACGCCACGACGCCCACAGGCTCGCGGACCGTTATCTGGAGCGTCGCTTCGGTTCCGGGCTCCGTTCCGGCGGGTATGGCCTCGCCGTACAGGTGCTTCGCCTTTTCCACGAATCCCTCGAACAGCGCGGGAATGTTGCCGATCTCCGCCCGGGCCTCGCGGATGGGTTTGCCCGTCTCGCGCGAAAGCAACGAGGCCAGTTCTTCCTTCTTCGACAGCGCGATCTCGACGAAACGGCGCAGAATCCGTCCGCGCTCGTGGAGCGGAACCGCGCCCCAGACCTTCTGTCCCGCTATCGCCTTCGCGACCGCTTCGTCGACGTCTTCCGCCGCGGCGTTCGGGACCGTATCGACGACGGTTCCGTCCGCCGGGTTGATGACGTCGATCGTCGCGCCGCCGCGCGCGTCGACTTTCTTTCCTCCGATGATCATCTTCGCCATTTTCAAAACACCTCCGTGTTCGTGTCGCCGCTACTTTCCGAGCAGCATGAACGAGAGCATCAGGCCGCCGCAGCCGTTGGCCGAGCCCTTCTCGAATCCGTATTCGCCGAACGTGAAGACGCCGATGTACGGAAGGCCGCCCGCGCTCTTCTTCAGTTGTTCGGAGACCTCGCCGATGCGGTCTCCGATGCCGCCCCGCCGTCCGCCGCAGTGAACGGCGATCAGCGCGCCCGGGTCGCCCGCAAGGCGCTCGCGGCAGACGCCGACCGCGTCTCCGACGGAGCCGACGAGTTCGTCGACGGTGGCCTCCATGAGTTCGACGGAACACCCCTCGACGAGGTTGTTGCCCACGTTGATGCTCATGTCCGGGTTCCCGCCCATCGGGTGCCGGATCCACACGTGTTTCGCGTCCACGAGGTCGCGCTGCCCCAGCGGATTCGTGATCGTCCGGAAGAGCAGGTTCGCCCCCATCAGTGTGTCGGGAGAA
>CALFXN010000352.1 GCA_937957815.1 uncultured Synergistales bacterium | reverse complement strand
GAAAAATTGAAGTTCGAATCCATCGCGAGGCGGTTGAGCCATTTGGGAATCGTGACATTCTTGCTGACGGACTTGTTGGAGTCCTCGCCGCGGAGGATGTCCAGACGAACGTCGACGAGAACGGCGATCTCGCCTTTCTTCGGCCGGAGTTCGTTCAGGGGCGTCGGCGACGGAATGTCGTCGTGATCGTCCTCCATGCAGAGAATGTGGCCTCCCAGTGCGTCCCTGGCGCTGGCGACGGCATCGGCGTACCCCTCGCCGAATGTGTTGCATCCCGGCAGATCCGGAAACCGGACGTTGACATATCGGCCCTCTTCCGAAAGAAGCGCCGGATAGATCCGAACATCTTTTTTCGCGCTCATCTCCATCACTCCCGTTCGACAGACAGGATTATTTTAACCCCGCCTGCGCCATGATGTTCCTGAATGTCCCTTCGGGGACGCTTTTGACACATGGAGTGTCATGCGCATTATTATGCGCGTCAAGAGGCGCGGGTTGTGAAAACGGCGGCTTCGGCTATAATCGGCTCCGGAAAGTCCGTTTCGCGGCGAAGGAGGGATGTCCATGTCCGGGATGTGCGTGTGAGGAAACGCGAGGAGGCGCGGCGCGCCGATCCTTGCGGCGACGCATTCCGGGCGGGAAGTCTCCCTGTCGCCCGCTCCTTTCCGTCGTCCGTAAGGATCTCTTTCGTTCGCGGCCCCGTGCGGGCCGGAAATCCGCGAAAGATCCCCCCGAAGTATCCACACAATCCACATCTGTTATCCACAAATGTGTCGATAACCGTCGCCTGCGGTGAAGTTGTCCACAGGCATTCCCTCATGTTCCGCCGTATTTCGAAAGGAGTGTTTTTCATGAAACGATTCGTATCCGTATTGTTCGCTCTCGCGCTTCTCGTCGCGCCGACCTACGCCCTTGCCGCGGAGTTCGACGGCGCGCTGACGCTCATGGGATCGTCGACGCTCGGGCCCGTGATCTCACAGGTCGCCAAGATGCTCGTCGACGAAAAAAAGACGTGGAACGCCGTCGATCCGTCCCTGCCCGCCGTTCCCATCAGGATCGTCGTCGCCGGCAGCGGCTCGGGCGAAGGCATCAAGGCGGTCGTCGAGAACTCGGCGAACTTCGGCCTCATCTCGCGCCCGCTCTCGGAGAAGGAAAAGACGTCCATCGAAGGATTGAAGGCGTACCTTCTCGGAACCGACGCGCTGACGATCTCCGTCAACCCGGCCAACGACATCGCGAAGCTCCGCGACGGCCTCTCGACCGAAGAACTCGCGAAGATCTTCTCGGGCGATTACGCGACGTGGAACGACCTCGACCCGAAGCTGCCGAAGGATCCGATCGTCGCCGTCATCCGCGACATCGGCGGCGGCGCGCACAAGGTCTTCCAGGACGCCGTTCTCAAGAAGAAGCCCGTCCGCAAGGACGCGATCCAGGCGCCGTCGATGGGTGCGCTCGTGGCGAAGATCATCGAGAACAAAAACGCGATCGGCTACGCGTCCTCCGGAATCTCGTCCCAGAACGAGGGCAAGCTGGTTCCGCTCGCGGTCGACGGCGTGAAGCCGACGAACGACAACATCAACACGGGGCTCTACAAGATCTCCCGCCCGCTGCTCGTTCTGAAAAAAGGCGAGCTGACCGCGCCGGAAAAGGCGTTCGTCGACACGCTGCTGTCGCCTGCGGGAATGAAGATTGTTGCCGACATGGGGTTCGTCCCCGCGAAATAGGCTGCGCGTCACGGTGACGTCCCGCCGGTTCGAATCCGTCGCCGCCGCTTCCGTGACCTGGCTTGCCAGGGGGGCGGCGGCGCTCTTTCTCTTCATCGCATTTGCGCTGCTGAAGGAAAGCCTTCCCGCGCTGTCGCACGCGTCGGTGTGGGGCTTTCTCTCCGGGAGCGACTGGCAGCCGACCCTGCCCGACCCCGTCCTCGGAATCCTGCCGATGATCGCGGGGACGCTCGCCGTCTCGATCGGCGCGATCGTCGCCGCGCTGCCCGTCGGCGTCGGCGCGGCGCTCGCGCTCTGCACGGCGGGGCCGCGAACGCGCGCGGTCGTCCGTCCCGTCATCGACGTCCTCGCAGGGATTCCGTCGGTCGTGTACGGATTCGTCGGCCTCCTCACGGTCGTCCGGGGGTTCGAGCGCCTCGGGATGGGCTCGGGGGAGTCGGTTCTCGCTGCGTCGCTCGTCCTCGGCGCGATGATCCTGCCCTTCATCGTCGCCGTGTGCGAAGAATCCATGCGCGACGCCGTCGCGCGGTACGGCGCGGCGTCGCTCGCGCTCGGCGTCGGGCGCGACGAGATGTTGCTGCGCCTCGTGCTGCCCGCGTCGCGCCGGGCGATCTTCGCGGCGGCCGTCTCGGGACTGGCCCGCGCGCTCGGCGAGACGATGGCCGTCATGATGGTTGCGGGCAACTCGCCGCTCTTCCCGACGCTCCTGGGCCGGACCGAAACCATCCCCGCGCTGATCGCGCTCGAAATGGGCTGCGCGGAGGTCGGCAGCCTCCACGTCTCCGGGCTCTACGCAGCGGGATTCGTGCTCACGCTCCTGCTCTTCGCGCTGTCGCTCGTCGCGCATCGCCTCCGGGGGAGGGCCGGACGATGAGGCGCTCGCTTCCCGCGATCGTCCGCGTCGCGTCGAAATTCGCATGCGGCCTTGCGGCGGGGCTCGTTCTCGTCATCATCGCGCTTCTCGTGTTCGAGAGCCGGGGCCTCCTGACGGCCGGCTTTCTGACGCAGCCCCCGTCGGGCCTTCCGATCGGGCGGGAGGGGGGCGTCGGTCCCGCGATTCTCGGAAGTCTGCTGCTCGGCGCAGCGGCCTGTCTGTTCGGCCTGCTGCTGGGACTGTCCGTCGCGCTGCACCTCGTCTTCGGGCGTCCGTCCGCGTTCGAGGCGGCCCTCCTGCACATGGCCGTCCGCGTGACCGCGGGAATCCCGTCGATCGTCCTCGGGCTGTTCGGCGCGGCCTTCCTCGTATCGCGGCTCCGGATGGGGCTCTCGCTGCTCGCGGCCGGGATCGTGCTCGGGATCATGATCTTCCCGTTCATCGAGGTTCGCGCCGAAGAGGCCTTCCTGCGTGAACGGGCGCGGCTCTTCGAGCCGTCGCTCGCGCTCGGGCTCGGCCGGTACGCCTCGGTCTTCCGGCTCGTCGTTCCGGCCTGCCTGCCGGATCTCGCATCGGCCGCCGCGCAGGCCGCCGGCTTCGCGATGGGGGCGACCGCGCCCG
>CALFXN010000351.1 GCA_937957815.1 uncultured Synergistales bacterium | reverse complement strand
CGGACTGGATTCGACGACGAAGCGTCCGATTTTCGACAATACGGCGGCGAGTTCGGTGACCATCGGAACGGCGACCTACTCCGTCCGGTACGATTCGAAGACGGGGCTCCTGCAGCTGGTCAACACGGCCGTATCGAGCACTCCGGCGTGGACGTACCAGATCGATTCCCTGCTGGATTACAAGACGACTTCGTTTACGGTCAGCGCGGCGACGAACGCGAGCAACTTCATCGTCGAGTTCGACGACGAGCCGACGACGGGATCGAGAATCATGAAGCTGTGGCAGATCACATCCGCCGGCGCCTCTCTGTATACGGCAACGGTACCGATGAATCCCAACGGAACCTTCAATATCGACGAAACGGCTCCGATCGAATTCGTTCCGCCTTTGGAGCAGGGGACCGCGTCGGTATCGATCTATGCCTCGACGGATGGGATGTCTCTTCTGCTCCGGAACGTGAGTACCCAGGAAACGCTCGGAACGTACGCCCAACGCATTGCGAGTACCCACAATACGAAAATCGACGTCTACGATTCCCAGGGCAACCCGCATACGCTCGAAGTCAGCTGGGAGAAGATCGACAACAACCAGTGGCGATGGCGTGCATGGTTCCCGTCGGAGGGGATCGACGTGTCCCCGAATACGGGGATCCTCAATTTCGAACAGAACGGAAAGGTGACGACTCCCGCCGTACCCGAAGTCAAGATCGGTTTCGGTGCCCTCGGCTCGACGGATACGACCGTCAAGCTCGATTTCAGCGGAGAGACCTTTAAAAAGGATGAGATGGAGGGGGTCACCCAGTACGGTTCCGCGTTCACGACGAAGGGATACTATCAGGACGGATACGGAATGGGTGTCCTCAACGACTTCTCGGTCTCCAAGGATGGCACGGTCATGGGGGTTTACAGCAACGGCGTCAACCAGCCGATTTCGAAGGTCGTCCTCGCGCTGTTCGCGAATCCTTCCGGACTCAACAAGGTCGGCGATACGGTCTTCATGGAAAGCGCGAACTCCGGAATCGCCCAGATCGTCCCGCCGCAGACAGGCGGCGCCGGAAGCATTACCGGAGGCGCGCTCGAGATGTCGAACGTCGATCTTTCCGAGGAATTCGTTCGTCTCATCGTAGCCCAGAGAGGATTCCAGGCGAGCGCCCGGATCGTGACGACGAGCGATCAGGTGCTTGAAGAGCTCATCAATCTGAAGCGGTAGCTCCGGTTCTCGTGAGACGGCGGAACTGAACCGATGATCACGCTTCATCGCCTCAACGGACAGGTCATAACCGTCAACGCCGAACTGATCGAGACCATCGAGTCCACACCGGATACGATCATCCGGCTCGTCAACGGTCATCGCTACATTGTCGCGGAAACTATGGAACAGGTCGTGGAATTGGTGGTAGAGTACAGAAGGAGGATGGGGATTCCCTCTTTTCTGAGGGAAGAACTGATCTCCCGGACTGTGGAAAACGAAGAGAGTCGATAACGGCGGCGGAGGCGAACATCGGTGGACTTGACGACGATCATCGGACTGGCGATCTGTTGGATCCTTGTTATCGGCGCCATGGTGGCGGGCGGACAGCCGCTTGCCTTTGTGGATTTTCCTTCGATGCTCATCACGATCGGGGGAACGTTCGGAGCGGTCATCGTGTCGAGTCCTCCCGAACGCCTCAAGCTTGCTGGAAAGATTCTGGGGATGGCGTTTTCGGCAAAGGCCCCCAATCTCGTCGCGCTCGTGCAGACGATGGTGAGTTTCGCGGAAAAGGCGCGTCGCGAAGGACTTCTCGCGTTGGAAGCGGACGCCGCCGACCTCGACAACGTCTTCCTCAAAAAGGCGATTCAGCTTGTCGTCGACGGGACGGATCCCGAACTCGTGAAGGCGATCCTCGATACGGAGATCGGAATCCTCGAGGACAGGCACGCGTCCAACAAGCAGCTTCTCGATGCTGGGGCCGAGCTGGCCCCGGCGTTCGGAATGCTCGGGACCCTGATCGGACTGATCGCCATGCTGGGGAACCTCACGGATGTCGACGCCCTGGGGCCCGGCATGGCGGTCGCCCTGATAACGACGTTTTACGGGTCCATTATCGCCAATATGTTCTGCGTTCCGATCGGGAAAAAACTGGCCTCGCGATCTGCTGCGGAAGTCATGTCGATGGAGCTGATGGTCGAGGGAGTTCTCGCAATCCAGGCGGGAGAGAACCCGCGGATCGTCGAGGAGAAACTGAAGGTCTTCCTTCCCCCGAAGCTTCGGGCGAGTCTGGAAGAACAGGAAAAACAGGAAAAACAGCAGAAGGGACCGGAAGGAGGCAAGTAACCCGTGGCGCGACAGAAGAAACAGGCTCCTCCTCCCCCGGGTGCTCCGCTCTGGCTTGCGACGTACGGGGACATGGTGACGCTGGTTTTGACGTTCTTCATCCTGTTGTTTTCGTTCTCGTCGGTAGACGTTCAGAAGTTCCAGAAGATGATCCAGTCGTTCAAGGGAGCGCTCGGCATTCTTCCCGGAGGAACGACGATGCAGAAAAGCCCCGGATCGTTCGCCGGGCATGTCGGAAAAGACGCCGGAGAGTCGAGAAAAAGTACGACTTCGGTTGAGGAAGTCGCGAGGAATCTCAAGAACTACCTGAAAAGCCAGGGGCTCGACAAGGGTGTCGAGGTCCGGATCGACCAGAAGGGTGTAACGATCTCTTTTTCCGAGCACGTTCTGTTCGACAGCGGCAGCGCCGAGATGAAACCCGAAGGGAAACGGATTCTTTCGAAGGTTGCGGATTTCATCCGCGATGCGGTTCCGGCGCTGTCCGTCGAAGGCCACACGGATAGCGTCCCTCTCCGCGGAGGAATTTACCGGGACAACTGGGGACTTTCCGCCGCACGATCCGCTTCGGTGGCGACGTACCTTCAGGATCGCGCGGGATTCGATCCGCAGAAACTCCAGGCTGTCGGATACGCGGCCACCCGCCCGATCGTGCCGAACGACACTCCGGAACACATGGCGTTGAACCGGAGGGTGGATCTCGTGATTTTGTCTTCGTTCCCGAAGCGTTGAGGCGAGGAGGGAGTTCATGCTCAAGAAGATTCTTTCGTTCCTGATTGTCGCGGTAGTTTCTTTTTCCCTCGGAATGGGCGGCGGCATCTTTGCGGGAAAGGTGTGGTTCAGCGATGCGTCGAACGACGGGAGAGCGACTCAGGAGCAAACGGTCGGTCCTGTTTTTCCTCTCGGAGATTTTACCGCGAATCTGGCGGGGAGCGAAAACCATGTCGTGAGCTTCAATCTCTCGCTTGAAATGAGCTCGGCGAAGGCGCTCGAGTCCGTCCAGCAGGAGGCATGGAAGGCGCGGGTCAAGAGCGAAATTCTTCTCTCGGTAAAGGATCGCGTTTTTGAAGATCTGAAGAGTTCCGAAGGGCTTCTGGAGCTTTCAGAAGATCTGAAAAAGAAGCTGAACGCCATGCTCCCGAAGAACAAGGGAAGTGTTGCGGTGAACAGGGTCCTCTTCCAGGGACTCGTCGTACAATAGCGGAGTGTCGTCGGAATGCTCGGAAGGAGGTGACGGAACGTGCCGCCGGATGTATTGTCGCAAAATGAAATAGATTCACTGCTGGAAGCCCTTTCCAGCGGGAATGTCGACATCAAGGCGATGACGCAGGAATCCACCGAAAAACAGATCAAGACCTACGATTTCCGGCGTCCTGACAAATTCAGCAAGGATCAGCTTCGGGCGATCCAAATGATTCATGACTCTTTTGCGCGGCAATTGACAACGACGATGTCGACGATGGTGCGCTCCATGGTCTCCGCCGAAGTTGCGTCCGTCGATCAGCTCGCGTACGACGAATTCGTCCGTTCCCTGGTCCAGCCGACGGTCATTTCAATTCTCGAGATGTATCCGTTCAGCGGGAACGCGATCATCGAAATCAACCCGAATCTGGTTTTTTCCATCATAGATCGTCTTCTCGGAGGCAAGGGAGAGTTTTCGGGGCGTACCAGGGAACTGACCGATATTGAGCGGACCGTCATCGAACGCGTCATCATGCGGATGCTTGAACTTCTCGAGGATAGCTGGAGCACGGTCGTCGACGTCCGTTTCCGGTTCGAAAATATGGAGAGCAATCCGTTCTTCGTCCAGATCTGCCCCGGGACCGATATGGTCCTGCTGGTTATTTTGAAAATCAAGGTCGGCGACGTCGAGGGAATGGTCAGTATCTGTATCCCCTATTTTCTCATGGAGCCGATCATGGACAAGCTCTCGTCGCAGCAGTGGTTTGCCTCGACCGGGAAAAAGAGCGAGGAGAGCGACAGGGACAATCTCCTCCGGCATATGGATCGCGTCAAGGTTCCGGTCGCTCTGGAGCTCGGGCATACGATCCTC
>CALFXN010000350.1 GCA_937957815.1 uncultured Synergistales bacterium | reverse complement strand
GAAAAAAGAATATACTCTATTTCACGGAGGACGCGTCCGATCCGTTCCCCGGGGAGGCCCGTCCTTCGAATTCTCCGGAAAAGGTGGGACGAACATGGAACGGCACGCGTTCAGCGTGATTCTGGCCGGAATTCTCGGACTGGTTTTGTCGGTGCAGGCATTCGGCTGTACGACGACGATAACGGGGAAAAAAGCGTCCGCGGACGGCTCGGTGATGGTCTCGCACACGGATGACGGACTCGGCGACGCGAGGGTCGTCTACGTTCCGGCGACGGACCACAAGCCCGGGAGCACGCGCCCCGTGTTCTACGACGTCGCCGCGCTGGGCTACATGCCGAAATGGGGCGGCAGCGAACGGCATCGGCTGATCACCGACACCCGCGGCCCCGGGTACGACATCACGGGCGAGCCGAAGAGCGTCCCGCTCGGGTTCATCCCGCAGGTCCCGCACACGTACGCTTACATCGACGCGAACTACGGGGTCATGAACGAACACCAGCTCTCGATCGGCGAATGCACGGACAAGGCGAAGGTCCACCCCGAGCCCGAACCGGGCAAACGCATCTTCTACTCGTCCGAACTCTCCCGTGTCGCGCTCGAACGCTGCAAGACCGCGCGCGAGGCCATCCGGCTCATGGGCGACCTCATCGCGAAATACGGCTACTACGGCACCGGCGAGACGCTTCTCGTCGCCGACCCGGACGAGGGCTGGGTCATGGAAATGGCCGGATACGACATGAACGGAACGGACGGCGTCTGGGTCGCGCAGCGCGTTCCGGACGACGGCTACTTCGTCGCCGCGAACCAGTTCCGGATCCGCGACGTCCGCGAGAACGCCGACGACATGATGTTCTCGCCGAACATCTTCGACGTCGCGAAGGCCAAGGGCTGGTGGAAGCCCGAAGACGGCGCCCTCGACTGGACGGCCGCGTACGGCGACGGGGAATTCCACCACCCGTACTACTCGCTGCGGCGCGTCTGGCGCGCCCAGTCGCTCGCCGCGCCGTCGCTGAACCTTCCGGCGTGGGTCGACGGACCGAATACGCGCACGTACCCGTTCGCGATCAGGCCCGACAAAAAGCTCTCGGTCCTCGACGTCTTCACGATCCATCGCGACAACTACGAGGGCACGGAGTTCGACCTCACGAAGGGCCTCGCCGCAGGGCCGTTCGGGAACCCCAACCGGTTCGAGGGAAGCGCCGAGGCCGTCGCCGACAAGGAAGGCAAACTGACGCCGCTCAAGGGCGAATTCGAGCGGCCGCTGAACATCTACCGCTGCGCCTACGCCTACGTGAACCAGTCGCGGAAATGGCTTCCCGACGAGATCGGCGGCGTGACCTGGCTCGGCGAGGACCGCCCGGCGACGGCCGTGCTCTTCCCGCTCTACTCGGGCGGCAACGGTCTGCCGAAATCCGTTCAGAAGGCGGACGTTCTGAAATTCGACAAGGGCAGCATGTGGACGACGTTCAACTTCGTGGCCAACTACGCGATGCTCAAGTACTCCTACATGATCAAGGACATCCGGGCCCAGCAGCAGCGGTTCGAGTCGCGCGCGTTCGGCCTCCAGCAGGGCGTCGAGGCGAAGGCGCTCGCGCTCCGGGAAAAGGGCGACGTGAAGGGCGCGCGCCGGATGCTCACGCAGTACTCCGAGAAGAACGCGTCGGAACTCCTGTCGGCGTGGTGGAAGCTCCAGGAATCGCTCTACATCAAGTACAACGACGGCTACCTCAACACGAAGGCCGGCATCGCGCAGGCGATCTTCTATCCGTCCGAGTGGCTCAAGGCCGTCGGCTACGAGAACGGCCCGACGTCGTACGAGAAACCGGCGGCGAAGTAGGAGGCGGCCTCCGGAAAGCGTGATACCATGAATCGACGCATCCGCGTCGCCCCGTGACCCGGGACAT
>CALFXN010000349.1 GCA_937957815.1 uncultured Synergistales bacterium | reverse complement strand
GACCACCGAGATCTACACTCTTTCCCTACACGACGCTCTTCCGATCTCCCCCGGGGGTTCTTCCGGGGGACGCTCCGACCGGTACGGACGCGCGGAAGTCGACATCCCTGCGAAAACCCGCGAAATCGAGCGACCGTCGCGCGGGAACGGTCCGAAGCGCCACTGCGCCGCCGCGAATCACGAAAAGGCATTCGCTGCCCAGCCGGATCGCGTCGAATTCGTTTTCCGCGTCGAACACAACGAGATTCGCCGGTCTGCCCGGCGCGATGCCGTAGCGGTCCTCCACCTGAAGGGTTCGGGCGGAGTTGTCCGTGATCATGTCGAAAAGCGCCCCGATCTGCCCGAAACCGCTCATGTGAGCCGTGTGCATCAACAGATTCGCGGCCTGGAGCATCGAACCTTTCCCCATAGGGTACCACGGGTCCATGATCGAATCGTGTCCGATGCAGACGTTCACGCTCCGCTCCGTCATTTCGTCGACGCGTGTGTGCCCCCTGCGGCGCGGGTAGCCGTCGGTACGGTTCTGGAGCACCGAATTGTCGAACGGATTCGTGATGAAGTTCATCTTCGCCCGCTTCGCGACGCCGAGAAGCTTGAACGCGTAGTCGTTGTTGTAGTTGTGCATGGCGGTCGCGTGGCTCGCGGTCACGCGCTCTCCCATTCCGCCCGCGATCGCGAGCTTCGCCATGACCTCGACGAATCGCGACTGGTCGTCGCCCGTCTCGTCGCAGTGGATGTCGATCATCGCGCTGTGCCTTTCGGCCAGAGCGAAGGCGAATTCGACGTCACGCACGCCGTCCTCGCGCGTGAACTCGTTGTGGGGGATTCCTCCGACCACATCGGCCCCAATGTCCATCGCCCGACGCATCAGTTTTTCGCCGTCGGGAGTCGTGAAGACGCCGTCCTGCGGAAACGCGACGATCTGGATGTCGACGAGATCCTTCACGCGATCCTTCACCTCGAGAAGCGCCTTGACCGTGAGCAGCTTCGGATCGGTCGCGTCCGCGTGCGTCCGGATGAACTGGACGCCGTTCGCGAACTCCCAGAGGACGGCTTCGACGGCGTTGTCGACGATGACCTGCCGCGTGAGTCCCGACTTGCGTTCCCCCCAGATCCGGATTCCCTCGAGCAGCGTGCCGGACTCGTTGTATCGCGGATCACCGACCGAAAGCGCCGCGTCGAGGTGCAGGTGCGGATCGCACAGGGGAGACGTCGTCAGATGTCCCGCCGCGTCGATCTCCTCGCGCCCCTTCTCTTCGAGCGCCGGACCGACCGAGCGGATGACGCCCCCGTCGATGCCGATATCGCGAGGTTCCGTGCACCACCGAAGGCGTGCGTTTCGTACCACGAGATCCATCATGCGTTTCATTCCTCCTTCGCGTCGCACCCGGCGGAAAGCGACTTCTCGCGGTCCGAAACCCGAACGGAACCCGAGAAGAGTCGATCGGCAGCGACATAGATAACCGCGGCGGCGATGATCGCGTTCAGGGGGGCGATGCAGAAAACTCCGCGGGCGGGGGAGACGGACGAGACGCCGATCGCCGCGGCCCATGCGATCATGGCGGCCCAGTTCACCGAGCGGAAGGATACGTCATTCAGTGAAGGGCAGCGTCCCCTCCGTCGGAGGAAGAAATCTCCGATGAGAATGCCGCCGATCGGAGGAAGGGAAACGCTCAGGAAGACGAGCCACCCCGTGAAGTTGTTGTAGAGGAAGTCTGCCAGGAGAGTTCCCGTCGTTCCAGCGACGACGGTGAGCCGCGCGCGCCTGCCGCCCGTGATGTTCGCGAGCCCGAGTCCGGAGGCGTAGAGCGCGTTGTCGTTCGTGGTCCAGATATTCAGCGCCAGAAGCGCGATGCCGCCGCCGAGGAGCCCCTGCGCCGCCAGAACCTCGGACGTGTCGGCAAGACCTGTGGCCATGGCTCCGATCGCGCCGAAAAAGAACATCAGGCTGTTGCCGAACGTGAACCCGACGACCGTGGCGCCGACGCCGCCCGAACGACTGCGCGAGAAACGCACGAAATCCGGCGTCAGCGTCGCTCCGCTGATGAACGACCCGACGCCGAGGGCGATCCCTTGCGCGAAAGACAGTGGCTTCGTCGGCGTTATCGCCGCGAGGGCGGTAATCCCGCCCGCGTCCAGAAACGCGTGAGTCATCGACCAGAAGCCGAGGAAGACGATCGCCGGCACGGCGATCCAGCTGATCCATTCGATGGCGCGGAACCCTATGACCACGGTCGCGGTCATCAGGATGCCTCCAATCGCGATGAGCGGCATGACCGGCACGCCGGTGAGCCTGTTGATGGGGTAGGCGAACATCGCGACGCCGACGCCGAACCAGCCGATCTGCGTGATCGCCAGCATGAAGGACGGCAACTTCGACCCGAACACGCCGAAAGCGTAGCGGGCGAGAACGTGAGTGGACAGATTCGTCGCCGAGGCCGCATATCCGAGCATCGCGCCGTAGACGCCGAGTATCAGGTTCCCCGCGAGCACCGTGACCACGAGATCCGGCCAGAGACGAAAACCCGTTCCGAGCGTCCCGCCCGTCCACATGCTCGCGGCGAAAAAGGTGAACCCGAGCATCACCATGGAAATCGAGAAAAATCCCCTGCGTTCGCTCTCCGGCACGGGCGTCAGCGCGTAATCCTCGCGCGAGCCCGCGGCGGGTTCTTTCCCTTCGCTCATTCCGTCTTCACTCCTCGTCTATCCCGGGGATGCGTCCCCATTCCGTATACCGACGGAATATGATATCACGCCGCCACGCACCGGGCGGAACGCGGAATCCGAGCGATCCTTCAAGAGGAAAGAGATCGGAAGAGCACACGTCTGAACTCCAGTCACGTGGCCTTATC
>CALFXN010000348.1 GCA_937957815.1 uncultured Synergistales bacterium | reverse complement strand
TCCCACACGCCTCCGCCAAATCGTTGTGGACCCTTGCAAACACTGACTCCACAGAACTGACAACCCTTATCCGTACCCAAAATGGCGCTTTGTTACACACACTGCTACACAGACTGTATCACGCAGTCTTGTGAGGCGCTGAAGAGACAAAGCGAACAGAAAAGAGGTGACGGATATCTCGAATGGGTGTCAGTTCTTTTTTTTGTCCTTCCGACAGACCCGCGAAGAGAACACAAGTGAGTTCTTCACGAACACAAATGCCGCTTTATTTCCACCGGAGAGGCAATATCCTTCATTTCCGCATGAGAGTTCCGGACTCGATACGGGCAACCCTTCGCGTGTCTGTGATAACCTGTTCCCTCAGAACGAGTAACCCGAGAGAGGCCGGAAGACGGGCGCAACGTCTTGCTTGGGTCTGTTCCGGACTCTTCGACGATATCAGGAAAGGGGTATATCGGGCTATGGACGATAAAGAAATCAGACGCCTTGTGACGCAATGGATGAACGAAGCTCTTGAAGACGACGAACGGCGACGGCTTACTCGACTACGCCCAAGGACGATTGACGACGTGGAAGTAGAATCAGAAATCCTGACGGAAGCACAGTCTGACGCCTTGGAACGTCTTGCGACAGACGACTACGGGAAATTTGCCGGACTCGCCGAAGAAATCCTTGTCGACAATGGAATCACCCTGCAAAAGGACGACATATCTTTTCGGAAGTTTTGCCGGGAACTTATCAAGGCGTCGATATCGCTCCATGAGGAAATCAAACGCCGGAATGACGGCGCATATCAGGAAGAGTACGACATCAGAACACTTGAAGCGCCGAGATCGACAGTTGAAGCTGTCAAGCTCGCGCTCACTGAGCAAGGAATAACGTCGAATACCATGCAAGCGAGCGTCCTGCAAGCAAGAGCGGACGACTGGTCAACGACAATGACCCTTCCCCGTAACGGGGAAGGGTCATTGTCGTTGACCAGTCCTTGACTAATTATACCCCCTACGGTATAATTTCTATTGTAGTACACGATACATTGAGAAAGACTTACAGAAAAAGGAGGTTGAGAGTGATGAAGGATAAGCACAAACTGATGATCCTTGCCGTTCTCGCGATAGGCATATTTGTTGCGTCAGCAGCGTTTGCTGCGCATGTTTCACCTGTCGATTCTCACGGCTTCGGAGTAACGGCGCTTAAGGGCGGGAACGGTGGCGGAGAAAACGGCCCCGGTGACGGAACCGGAAACGGAGGATCTGGTCCGGCTGATGGCTCCGGTTATGGCCCCGGCAGTGGCAGTGGCAGTGGAACCTGTGACGGGACCGGACCTAAGGGACCAGGAGTTCGGAACGATAAGAACTGATACAACCGCGGAGTAAAAGAACCCGCTGAACCCGAAGGGTTCTCAGTATGACAGTTGGAACAATGCATATTCTGTTTCCTGTCTGCGAGATTTCTTCGGGTTTTTCGTATTTTGTTACTTTCCCGATGTCTGACCGCACTGCAAAAGGCTCCTTCAAACGTGAAGAGTTCGCTGGTGTTCATAAAGAACGCACTGATCCACAGAAGAAATGGCCATCACCCCCGAATGCGACTCGGGTTCTCTTGACTCAAAAATTCAGGCCCCCTTTCGCAGTCATTCGAGACGACCCATTCTCCGTGCCCGGTCGAGAGAAATGCTCTTCCTCAACTTGCAGACGTTTCTTGATGTCCTTCAGTCGTTTCGTCTGAGCGAAGGGTTTATGCCCTCCGAAGAAACGAAGGTATTCCTTGGGCATCTATATGCGGTGTCGTAGAGTGAGTTCCTTACGAACAACAACGCGACTACAAGCAAGTTCTTTCCGCTGAACGATATGCTGCGAAGGGTTTGTCGATGAGACCGAACAGGACGTCAAAGAAGGGCGGAAAAGCCATTTCGAGATATGGGCTTGGGAGATACTGGAAAATGCCGCTGAGGAAATTGGAATCCCAAACGTTAGAATGCATACTTTCAGGATGACATTCGGATATCATATCTACATCTACATGAGGACATGCAACCTGGGCTTAATTCATAAGTTCCCGAATTATTGGCCAAGTGGAGATAAGGCCACAACAGCTTGTTCTACTGCCCCTCTGGAACTGTGTACGGTATTGAGAAAAGGGCCGGTGCTTTTTCCCGTATTCTTCCCGAATCAATGCGTTTCATCCGAATGATACAATGTCTTCGAAGTTAGGAAGAGGGGGAGGCGTAATCCGATGCGTTTCGCCGGCAAAGTTCTGGTTTTGATTGCCATTTTCCTCGCGTTGCTTCAGGGCGGAGTTCTTTCGATACATGAGGGACTCGGTCCGGGTGTCGCTTCGATGATGGCATTCCAAGAAACGCGAACTGCTGATGCCTTGACGATCGGTGCGTTTTTCTCGAGTGGCGTCGCAGTATCCGGCATGTTGGGCGTTCTGACTTCTTTTCTCTCAATTGCCTGGGGAACCATTTTCCTCGCATGTGCTTTGGGAATCGGTTTCTGGAGTGCTGTTCGCGTTCTATATCCCGATGCGTGGGTGATTGTCGTTCTTTTGGCTATTTCGGTTCTTCTTGAGGTTATTGCGATCATTGCATCGAAAAGGAAAACCGACATCGAAAGGCACACCGGCACGGAATCGCAAGAAGAACGTTCCCTTGCCGGAATTCCGAGCGGTGGCGCAAAAAGCGGAGAAGGGTTTTGCCCCCATTGCGGCACTCCAGTGCGTGAACAATACACTTTCTGTCCCAAGTGCGGTAAAGAACTTCCCTCACACGTCAAGCGTGAAGGACCTCCCTCGTTCTGGGAACCGCCACGGGATTCTTTTGAACCTCGCAGGTCGCGGGCAGCCGATTTTTTAGGATTTGTGACACTCATTCTCATTTTGTGTGGCGGTATATGGTTTTTCCGGGACGCGTATATCTCCAGAAATCCGGGGCAACCTGTAGCGCAGTCTCATTTCAGGCCGACGCAGGAGCCAACTGCGAGGACTGAATCCATCAGAATTCCCACAAAAACGGAGCCTCCTCTCGCAACACCTGCCGGGCCGTCTGTCTCTCCGGAACCCAGGAATAGCGTCAACATCCCGGGAAAAACGTCTTCTCTCGTAACTGCCGTTCCTGGTCCCACAAAAACGGATTCGGTTTCGTCCGATGTGTCTCCTTTCGTGAAATCTCCGGGAAGAGTCACGGGAACAAACGTAAACGTGCGCGAGGACCATTCGCTTCGAGCGAAGGCAAAGGCTCGCGTCACTGCCGGCGAAGAGGTTGAAATCCTCGATGAATGGACCGAAGCAGCTGCGAACAATACTGCAGTTCTTGTCAAAGACGTTGAGATAGAAATTCCCGGCGACGGGAAAAAAGTCTTCCGGAAAGGGCTCGGAATTACGATCATGTCGCGAAACGATGCGAATGGAACGGTAGAGTTCTCGATTCCTTCCGAGAACACGCGAAATATACTTCGAGTTCCCCAAAGCGCGGTATCGGAAGAGTCTCGATGGCCATGGTACCTGATTCGCAAGAAAGATGGCCGGCAGGGATGGGTCTTCGGAAAATACGTTTCGTCTGTTGCTTCTCCCATGTCTCCTGACACCGGAACGATCTCCGATTCCGTTTCGGTAAGGATTCCCGACAAACCGCAACCGGTACGATCCGAGGAACTTCCCGTTCATTTCGTTGAATCGTTTCTCGGAACTTTTGGAACGTACCGCGACCATGTCGAAAAGACACTTGGAAAACCGCGGAGGGAAGCGCAGCGGTCAGTTATGAAAAACGGCGTCGTGACGGAGTTCGTTGACTCGCTGTATGACGGACTTACGATTTCATATGTCGACGACGCAGGTCGGTTCCGCGTCGAGTCGATCGTATGCAGCGATGCCGGGTACGAATTTTCCGGGGGACTCGCTGTCGGTATGACGAAAGAGGAAGTTCGTCATATCATGGGGGAGCCGTCCCGTTCCGCTTCCAACGAGGATAAATATTCTTCCGGAAATCAGCGGGGGCTTGTTTTCATTTACGACGGCGACAAAGTCGTACGGATTTGCGCCGGGGCGCTTTCCGAATAGAGATTCAGACGCTATGGAGGGAGCACATCCGATGCAATCGAGCAGAATTCTCTACCTCACAAAAGCCGGTGTCATCGCCGCGTTATATGCGGTTGTAACAATAGCCTTCGCGCCGATGTCGTATGGCCCGATTCAGGTGCGCATTTCCGAAGCGTTCACGGTTTTGCCGTTTTTGTTTCCCGAGGCCATTCCCGGATTGTTTGTCGGGTGTGCGATCGCTAATTTTTTCGGCGAGTTCGGACTGCTCGACGTCGTTTTCGGAAGTCTCTCCACTCTTGTTGCGGCATTCCTCTCAAGCAGGATGGAAACGGTATTCCGTGCGAGCATTCCTCCGGTTATCGTTAACATGTTCGTCGTAGGGGGGTATCTTTCCATAATCGCGAAGATGCCTTTCCTCTATACCGCATTGTATGTCGGCGTTGGAGAAGCTATCTCATGTATGGGGCTGGGCGTGCCGCTGGCGCTTTTACTTTTGAAACGATTCCCGAAGAGAAATTGAAGACTCTTCTTTCAGAAAAATCGGACGGACCTGTTCTATTTACAGCTCCGTCCGATTTCTTTCGGCACCAACCGATTTTTTAAAAAAAAGCGAAGCCGGAAATCCGTTTACGAAAGGATCAGAGCTGGCGCTTCCATTTCGTGCCGTCGGGTGTGTCTTCCAGGATGATGCCCTTTTCCAGAAGTTCTTTCCTGATGGCGTCCGA
This sequence comes from uncultured Synergistales bacterium, assembly GCA_937957815.1. GTDB lineage: Bacteria > Synergistota > Synergistia > Synergistales > Aminobacteriaceae > CALFXN01. The sequence continues at coordinate 1,907 of CALFXN010000348.1, read as the reverse complement.
TTTCGCGTAATCCTTTGAGGCTCGCGCTTTGTTTCGTCGTTGAATCAACAGCTCGATTTCGTCGCAGGGTTGCGCCGAATTCGGATCGTTGATGATTCCGAAGATGTCTTCAGTCATTCCGAAGAACTTCGCGATCGCAGAAGTTACCCGTTTGTCGAGCGTTGCCGACTCCTTGAGATAGGTGTTTACGATTCGAACGACCTCGAACACTGTTCCGAGAGCGCCGGCAGTGTTGAAGTCGTCGTCAAGTTGCGCGATGAATTCCGACGTTTTTTCTTCGAGAGCATTCAGAATCGCATCTGAAGCGGGATTCGACGCAAATTCCCGGTGTTCCTGCGCGTACGCAAAATCCGTGCTGCAGTTCCGCAGTCTGTCGAGGGCGCTGACGGCCTGCTGCAGTCCTTCTTCGGAAAAATTGATCGGCGAACGATAATGGGCGCTCAGCATGAAAAGACGTATCGCAAGCGGATTGAACCGTTTTCTCGCCTCCCGGGCGGTGAGGAAATTGCCGAGGGATTTCGACATTTTCTCTTTATCGATCAGGAGATACCCGTTATGCAGCCAGAAACGTACGAACGGCTTCCCGGTCGCGGCCTCTGCCTGCGCGATCTCGTTTTCGTGATGGGGGAAGATGAGATCGCTGCCGCCCGAATGGATGTCGATTGTCTCTCCGAGGTATTTCATCGACATTGCGCTGCATTCGATATGCCATCCCGGCCGCCCAGGGCCCCACGGACTCTCCCATGACGGTTCCCCGGGTTTTTCGGCTTTCCAGAGAGCAAAATCAAGGGGATTCCTCTTTCTCTCGTTGATATCGATGCGAGCCCCAGCCTGAAGCTCTTCGATACTTTGTCTCGAGAGTTTTCCGTATGACGAAAAGCTCCCGACATCGAAAAAGACGTCCCCGTCAGACTCATATGCGTGCCCTTTCTCGATGAGAGTTTTCACAAGCGCGATAATCTCGGGCATATGCTCCGTTGCTTTCGGATTCACCGTCGCTCTTTTGATACCGAGCGCGTCGGCGTCCGCGTAGTACTCGTCGATAAATCGCCGGGCAAGCTCGGGGACTGAAATTTTCTCCCGGTTCGCTCTGTCGATCATCTTGTCGTCGATATCCGTGAAGTTCTGGATAAATGTGACGGAATACCCCGACCAATCCAGATATCTTCGAAGAACATCGAATACGATGAAGGGACGGGCGTTCCCGATGTGAAAGAAGTCATACACCGTCGGACCACACGCGTAAAAGCCGACGCGCCCCGGAACGACCGGAACGAACGGCTCCTTCCTGCGCGTCAGATCGTTGAAGAGTACCAGTGTCAATCGACACACCTCCTGCAGGTGTTTCTCACCCGTCAATCGGGGTGGAGTTTGCAAAAGCGCATAATAGGATTTAAACTGTAATATCAATCTTATACAAGATCAGGGAGTCCATGTCAAAGGATATGATTCTTTCCACTGTGCGTTCTCTGCCTCTGAAGCCCGGCGTGTATCTCATGAGAGACGCGACGGGAACAGTGATCTATGTCGGCAAGGCGAAGTCTCTCAGAAAACGGGTCTCATCATATTTCTACCACAGAAATTTCGATTCGCCGAGACTGCGGAACCTCGTCGACAGTATAGAAGATATTTCGGTCATACGAACGGAAACGGAAGCGGAAGCTCTTGTTCTCGAAGCGAAGCTGATCCGCAAGTATTCGCCCTTCTTTAACGTCGATCAGAAAAACACCGACCGTTATCCGTACATCAAGATTCCGGATGAACCCTTCCCGAAGCTGATTGTTACGAGGAAACGCGAGGAGGATGGGGCAACCTATTTCGGTCCGTTCGTAAGTGCCCGCGAGATTCGCGATCTGTTACGGCTCTCGGAACGATATTTTCCCTTGCGGACATGTTCCGGGAACATC
>CALFXN010000347.1 GCA_937957815.1 uncultured Synergistales bacterium | reverse complement strand
CGGATATGCACACCCACCGGAAGGATCCTCTGGCCGCGCAGAGAAGGGGACGTATATATGCGGACACGAACGACGGGAGCCGCATCGCCTGCTTCTCGGGCATGCCCGCGTCGCGGCATTCCTTGCGGATGCTCGTCCCGTACTCGAAAACCGGGATGCCTGCGTCGAGGTACTTCAGCATGGCGCGAAGCTGACGCCTCATGGTGGCCCGACTCTTCTCGAGGTACGTCTCGGGGACTGATCCGCGAAGCTCCTGCGCCTGTTCGGGCGTATATCCCGAAGGAATATACGCCTTCGGGTCGTGGCAGGGGCACATCTCCGTCATGATGTCCGGCATGAATCCCTTTTCGTACGCTTCCTCGAAACAGTCCGCCGCGTTTCCCACGACGCCGAAGGAGCGAGGGGTTCCGGATCGCGAGCACATCTTGGCGGCCCCGATCGCCTCATCCATTCCATCGACTATCTCGTCCAGGTACCCGCGACGGATGCGCCGCTCCATGATGGCGCGATCGGCGTCGACGACGATCGTTATGCCGCCGTGGAGCTTCATCGCCCACGTCTGGTTGCCTCCCATCCCGCCCGCGCCGGCCGTGAGAAGGATCCTGTTCTCCAGAGCGCCGTCGTAATGCTTGATCGCCACGGCGGCCAGCGTCTCGAACGTGCTCTCGATGACGCCTTGCGTTCCGATGTATTCCCATGGCGCGGCCGTGTATTGCGCGAACATCGTGAGGTTTTTCGCTTCGAGAGCGCGGAAGGTCTCCCACGAGGGTCGAACGATGTTGGCCGTCGCCATCACCACGATGGGCGAATACCTGTGCGTCCTGAAGACCGCGACCGGCATGCCCGATTGAACGACGAGCGTTTCGTCGTCATCGAGTTCTCGAAGGGCGTTGACGATCGCGTGATAGCTCTCCCAGTTTCTGACGCATTTCCCGTTTCCGCCGTAGACGAGCAACCGTTCGGGATGCTCGGCGTTTTCCATCGTGTTTTCGAGCATTCGCAGAATCGATTCCTGTCTCCATCCCCTGCATCGCAGGAGGGATCCCCTCTGCGCCTTCACATCGTACAGAATCTTCGCCTTCTCCGTCATGAGCTCAACGCCTTCCCGCTTCATGATCCTGGTTCTCGGTTCTCCTGCGAGTATGGGCTACCGTCCCGTCAATCCGGCATCGATTCAGATGTCCATGGCGCCGTCGGAAATCTTTTTCAGGAACTCGACCCGGTGCGGGACGGGGAGGCTTTCGTACAACGCCATCGCCTCTTCGGCATACGCCGGGGAGGCTTTGTCGCACACCCCGGAGAGGAGACGACGCTTTCCGGTTTTTTCGGCGATTGCCGCCACGTAGGTTTTCGCCATCGCCTGCACGGCCGACCAGGATCGCTTCCGGATGGGATTGCAGAGAATATCGCCGCGCTCGAGCGAACGGCGCGCCTGTTCGAAATTTCCCCGTCGCGCGTCGACAATCGCTTTCATGCTGTACAGGATCGAGCCGCAGCGCCCTCCCCGCGATCGTTCGAAGATCTCTATGCCCTTGTCGACATGGTCGTACAGGAGATCGAAATTCCGCATGTCGAGGGCTACATCCGCCGCGTGCGCGTGGAAATGGCCGCATCCCCAGACGAAATCGGCCTCTTCGCATCCTCGAACGCATCGTTCGAAGCATTCGAGCGCCTCGGTCAATTCGCCGCGCCAGTGGTGCATTTCGCCGATATAGCACCATGCCGACAGGATGCAGAGCGGGTAATGCTTTCCCACTTCGCGGAGAAGTTCGAACACCGCGATCGACTGTCGGAACGCCTTTTCCGCGAGACGATGATCGCCCTTGAGCTGCAAGGCGACTCCGATGAAGCGAAGCGCGACTCCGGCGTAATCGTCGCGCCCGGTCTCCCTCGACACGCGGAGCATCTCGCGGGCGCACGGAAGAAGCTGCTCCCAGATGTCCGTTTGCAGGTAATTGTGTCCCACGTGCTGGAGGCACCGGATCTTGATCTCGTCGAAACCGTTCTTTTCGGCGATCCGCAGCGCCCTGTTGATGAACGTCCTGCCTTCCCGGTACTGTCCCCACCCGATATGGTATCCGCCTCGAAGCTCGAGATACGTTCCTTCCATCCGCAGGACTTCCGGCACGTTTTCTTCCTTCCTGTTGAGGACATGCAACAGATCGCGCACCTGATCCATTCTCTGTTCCGTATCGAGCCGACTGCTGTAGGGCATCAGAAAGGAGCGGAAGATCCAGTCCGGAGCCATCGGGAAAAGCTCGTGATTCAGCGTTATGTTGAAGTACATCTCCTTCAAATTCTGTTCCAGCGCCTTCTCGTGGAGTCCCGCCTGGACGTAGTGATGGCACAACGCCGCGCTGAGAGACGGGTTCCACACTTCCGGACGATAGGCTTCGGAAAGGATATGCCCGATCCGTCTGTGGAGAACCTCTCGGCGAAACAGGGGGAGAGAGCCGTACACGCATTCTCTGATCTTCTCATGACGGAAGCCGAGGCACGCGATTCCGTCGCCGCCGATGCCTTCTTCGACCAATCCCTTTCGTAGCATCTTCTCGGCGATGACGGTCACCCGAAGCGAGGTTTCCTCCATGACG
>CALFXN010000346.1 GCA_937957815.1 uncultured Synergistales bacterium | reverse complement strand
CTCAGGACCGTCGAGGGGCAGGAGAACGCGCCGTATATCGTTCAGGAAATGAAGTTCATGGAAGTCCAGAAGTGTCTGATCGCGTCCCGCCACAACATCTACGTCATGCAGAATCTCGCGAATCTCCAGTTCCTCAAGGGCCTTCCCGAGGACATCCGGAAGATCGTCCTCGAAAGCGTCGAGGAGCTTCGCCCCTATATCCTGAAGGTTCAGGACGACCTCAACACGAAGCGTCTCGAAATGATGGTCAAGGAATTCAAGCCCGGGCAGGAGCTCGTCGAACTGACCGCCGAAGAGCGCGCCGCGTTCCGCGAGATCGCCAAGAAGGCCGACGAGACGTACTTCCAGCTTTCGAGGAACCCGGAATTCGCGAAGAAGCTGCTCGCACAGTTCCGCGAGGAGATGGCCTCAGTCGAAGCGTCGATGAAATAACCCGAGGGCGGATTCGCAGGGCGGCCCGAAAGGCCGCCCTGATTCGTCCGGGAAGACACCCATTCGTAAGGAGAGGAATTTCGTGACGAAATACATCCACGCAGTGCCCAATTTCAGCAACGGCAAGGACAAACACGTTTTCGAGACGATCGTCGACCAGGTCCGCGGGACGAAAGGCGTCCGCCTGATCGGATACTATCCCGATTCGGACTTCAACAGAACCGTCATCGAGTGCATCGGGGAGCCGGAGCCGCTTCGTGAGGCGATGCTCCGCATGGCGGGGAAGTCCTACGAACTCATCGACATGGAACAACAGCGCGGGAAGCACCCGAGAATCGGTGCCCAGGACACGATCCCTCTCTTCCCGCTTCGCGGCATCACCCTCGAAGAGGTGAAAGACCTCGCCGAGGAAATCGGAGCCGAGGTCTGGGAGCGCTACCAGGTTCCCATCTACTTCAGCGGCGAGAACGCGCGCACGCCGGAACGGAAGGAGCTCGCGTTCATCCGGAAGGGGCAGTACGAAGGTCTGAAGGAAGTGGCGTACCTGCCGGAGCGCGCCCCCGACATCGGACCGGCGAAGCTTCATCCGACCGCCGGAGCGACGATCGTGAGCGCGGCCGCGAAGAATCTCGTCGCGATCAACGTGCTGCTCAGCACGACGGACATGGAAATCGCCAGGCGCATCGCGAAGATGATGCGCGGACCCAGCGGCGGCTTCAGCACGATCCGCGCCGTGGCGTTCAAGCCGGACAACCACGACAACGTCGCCGTGTCCATGAACATGTTCGATACGGACAGCACGCCGATCTACCGCACCTTCCAGCTCATCGAGAACGAAGCGCGCCGGTACGGACTCTCCGTGGTCGGAACGCAGATTTGCGGAACGCTCCACCAGAGCGACCTGCTTTCGGCGGCGGAGTATTTCCTGCGCCTCGTCGATTTCGACGAAAAGCAGATCCTCGAAAACAACATCCTCGCCTTGGGCGAGGAGTAGTCTCCGTGAAGCTGTCGTCGCTGTCCGTCGACGCATTCGTCAGGGAGCTGGCGTCCGATTCGCCCGCACCGGGCGGCGGAAGCGCCTCGGCGCTTTCGGGATCCCTGGCCGCGGGGCTGGTCGCGATGGTCTGCCGTCTGACCGACGGAAAGAAGGGCTACGAGGAATACTGGCCGCTCGCCGCGAAAATCCGCGAACGCGCCGACGAGCTGGCGGCATCGCTCGCCGGGGTCGAGGGCGCGGTCATGAACCTGAACATCAACCTGGGATCCATCCGCGACGAGACGTTCGTCCGGGAGCAGGAGCGGAAGGTCCGCGAGCTTCTCGAACGGGGACGCGCCGCCCGGGACGCGATCCGGAAGACCCTCGGCGGAGGGAAGTAAAGGCGGCCGCCGTTCTTTCGACGCATTCTCGCATTCGGCTCATGGCGCGACATTCCCGACAGGTACGTGCCCCCATGTCGTCCGGAGCATCGCGGACCGAAAGTCCGGTCCGCGGCGTTCCGGACGACTTCCGACGTATCGGGAAGACACATTGGTACGCGGCCGGTCTATCCGTGGGAAAAACGCGTTCTCAGGCGCGCGAGCGTTGCGCCCGGTATGCCGGCGAACCAGCCCGCGAGCAGCAGCTGGTGGAGGAGCCACGTTCTGAAGACGCCGTTCCGCTCGTACCGTCGCCCCGACGTTTCGACCGCGTCCGGGAGCAGCTCGAAGCGCCCGCACGCGTGCAGCGCGCGGACGAACGCGAGATCCTCCATGAGCGGTTCGTCCGAAAAACCGCCGAGACTTCGGAAGACGGATGCGCGCGCGAAAATTCCCTGGTCTCCGAAGAGGACGCCCAAGCGTCGGGCGCGGACGTTCGCCCAGCGCGCCACCTGCGCGAGACCCGGCGACGCGTTCCGGAACGACAGACGGAACGCGCCTCCCGCCGTTCCGGGATCGTCCATCGCGCGCCGGATGCGCCCCGCCCATCCGGGGGGCAACGTCGTGTCCGCATGGAGGAAGAGCAGTATCTCCCCCGCGGCTTCGGAGGCTCCCGCGTTGAGCTGTCGCCCGCGCCCCGGACCGCTTTGCACGACGAGCGATCCGGCTTCCCGGGCGCGCGTGCGCGTGTCGTCGGCGCTGCCGCCGTCGGCGACGATGACGTCGACGGCTCGTCCGTACAGTGCCGAACGCACGGCGTCCGCTATGGACGCGCTCTCGTTTCGCGCCGGAATGACGACGGAAATGGGGAGATCCTCCCGCCGCAGGGATGCGAGATCCTCCGGACGATCCACATCCGAGAAGGTCGGCAGGATCGCCGTCCGGATACCGGCGCCGGCGAGGCGGCCGAGCGTTTCGCGCTCGACGCGGTCGGTGCCCCACGGGATGCGGTCGAAAAGCATCCGCGGCAGATCGTCCTTCTTTTCGAGCCGGAGCCCGAGAAGCACATACCCGCCGTCCGTCGCTGGAGCGAGAGCGACCCTGTGCGTCCGGAGCGCCTTCAGCGCGGCGTCGCAGACGGAAGCGTCGAGATCCGGGCAGTCGGTTCCGACGAACAGGACGGACGGCGCGCCGGAGGCGGCCGCCTCGCGACAGCTTCGCAGAAGTCGATCCCCTAGGTCGCCGCCGCCCTGGTCGGCATAGCGCCACGCGCCGTGGTGAAGCGCGCGGAACGCCGCCTCCGGCGCGCCGCTGCCGCGCACCTCGGGATCCATCCCCAGCAGCTCCGATGCCCTCACCCCCTCCGAGACGGTCCGCTCGAAGAACGTCCGGGCGAGTTCCGCGGCCCCGTCGGCTCCGAGGGCGGGGATCAGGCGCGACTTGACCTCTCCGGGCCTGGGATACTTCGCGAGAACGACGAGTTTCGGGGCGGTCATGGCGTCATTGCGGAGCGATGCGCAAAATCCTGCGCGGCCTTTCGCGTCACTTGTCCGCAGGCGCTCCCTGGCACGAGGACCCCGCTCCCGCGGTGCAGGAGAAACAGTGGCTGCGGACGACTATTTCGCGGCGAGCGAGTGCGTCGTAGTCGAAGTCTCCGATACGGCCCGGTGCGGGGTGCGAAAGCGGAAGGTCGAGAATCTGATTGAAATCGCAATCGAAGAGACGACCGTCGCTTCCCACGGAAACCGTCGTGCGGCACATAACGTTGCCGACCGCGGCGGAATTGAACGATTGCCGCAGAAGGTTCATGTAGTCGATGAGGTTGTCGCTGCGTCTGAGGTAATCGAGGTACCGGCCGACGGGGCAATTCGTCAGACAGTAGAGGCGGTTGAACTCGATGCCGAAATCGCGCCGCAGCTTGATTCTGTACTCGTCTTCGAGCGTCTGCTGCGACGCGGGAAGGAACGCGCCGACGGGGTTGTGGACGAGGTCGAGGACGTGCCCGGAACCCGGTTTCCCGTAGCCGCGCGCGTTCAGTTCAACGAGCGCCGCGATAATCCGGTCGAAGACTCCCGGTCCGCGCATGCGATCCGTATTTTCGCGGCTCAGTCCCGGCAGCGACGCGACGACTTCGACGCCGGTCTCCGCGTAGACGTCCGCGAAATGCCGGTAGGGTGCGTCGAGCAGAATCGCCGCATTGCTGCGGACGAGAAGCCGTTTTCCCATCATAGCGGCCTCGCGGAGGAACCATTCGAGATTCGGGTGCATCTCCGGCGCGCCGCCCGTGACATCGAGCGTCGTTATAGAAGGGTGCGCGGCCGCGCGCAAGGATGCCTTCATGTCCTCCCGGCTCATCTCCTCGGCGCGCGCGGGAGAGCTTTCGACGTGGCAGTGACGGCAGCACAGGTTGCACCGTCGCGTGATATTCATCTGCAGGATCTCCACCGAAGCCGCGCGCAAAGGATAGGCGCCGCACGAACGCAGCCTGTCCGCGAACGATTCGGGGTGGTCGAGGCCGTCCAGAAGTGCGTGCTGCTCGCGGAGATCCATCTACATCCCCTTTTTCCGGACGATCTTGCGCATCTGCGTCGCGTGCGCGAGCGTATCGCCCGCAACCATGGCCGCGCCGACGTGAATCGCCTCCATCATCTCGTTTTCGTCGACGTCGAGCGACAGGCATTTGTTCGTATAGGCGTCGATGCAGTAGGGGCAATGGCGGACCGTGGCGACCGCGAGCGCGATCAGCGCTTTCTCGCGTTCGGAGAGCCTGCCGGCGGATGTCGCGGCGGCGTAATACGCGAAGAATTTTTCCCCCTGGACGGACGCGACCTCGCCGATTTTCGGAAAGTCCTGCAAATCCGCCGGATCGTAGTATTCCTGACTCATGATATCGAATACCTCCTTCAATGAAATTCTTGCGGCCATTCCCACGGGAAGGCTCCATGCCGCTTTCCAGAGGCGCGTAGCGAGGCGGCATGGAGTCGTGGGCTACGTCTTCGCGATGTCCGGGGTCCGTTTCGCGCGCCTCTGCGCTTCCTCGAAGACGGGTGCCCAGAAATCCGCCGTCATGGCGGCGGTTTCGGCCGTCAGGTCGCGGCAGGCGTTCCGTCCGATCCGCTGCAGCAGCGTGCGTCGTGCGCGAATGGCCCGGCAGCACGTCGCTCCGAAGCGTTCCCGGAAGGCGTCGTGCAGCGCTTTCGGAAGTTGCGCGCCGAGGGGGTGCGGCCGAATGCCGTTCAGGACGCCGCTCGCCATCATGGCTCCCGAAAGCGCGCCGCAACAGCAGCCCGAAAACATGCCCTCGCGCAGAAAACCGCTCGAATCGACGAGCGGCTCCGGAATCCCGACCCCGAACGCGTCGGCGACGCCGAGCAGAACGGCCGTCGCGCAATTGTCCCGCTCTTTCATCACGCGCAGGGCCGACTCGCGCGCACGTTCCGCGAACGTCATGCGTTGCTCCTTTCCCCGGCGCTCCGCGCGATCCACAGGAGTCCGCCGTACAGGCTCTCGGCGGCGACGAGGAGCGCGAAGGACAACGATACCGCGAAGGCCGTCTCGTGCGCGATTCCGTAGAACCCCAGCAGCGATACGGTCGCTCCTTCGCGGAAGCCGAAGCCGTTGATCGAAAGAGGGATCATCGCGGCGACGGAAACAGCCGGAATAGCGGCGCACGCTTCGAGCAGACCGATGGACGCGCCAAAGGCGCGAAGAAGCGAGTAATTGACGGCGATCACCGTGAGCTGAAACGCGGCTCCCCAAAGAATGCCCGAAAGCAGCGTCCTGGGGTGCGCGCGCAGACGCCGGCCTTCGCCGGCGGTCTCGGAGAGAAAGGCGCGGATTTTTGCGAGAATCCGCGTTCCGGACCGACCCGAAGGCAGGGCGGGCGGAAACAGGACGAGCGCGACCAGTGCGACGGCGAAGCCGCCTCCGACCGCGAACAGCGCCCCGAGGCCGGCCGGGGCTCTTCCGGACGCGACGGCGATCGCGCCGACAAGGGCGAGTCCCGCGAGCGCAAGCAGCCGTTCGACGACGACCGAGAGCAGAATTCCGGGCGTCCGCCCTTCGTCGCGCAGCGTCAGGATGCGTATCGCATCGAAACCGACCGATGAAGGCAGAAAGTTGTTGAAGAAGAGTCCCACCCAGTAGCTGCGCCAGAGCGTTCCCCATGAAACGGGAATCTCTTGTGCGAGCAGCAGGCGACTCCACTTTCCCGTGCTGATGGCCATCGATGCGGCGACCCACGCGGCCGCCAGAGCCATCCACCCGGGATCCGCCTCGCGGACGAGACGGAGCAGACCGTCACGGTCGAGACCCCGACACAGAAGCATCAGGATCGTCGCCGAAACGGCGATCCTGATGCAAAGCGTTTTTGCGTTCATGCGTTCGCGCTCTTTCGCGAAGCCCGCTGTTTGAGTGCCCACGCGATCGTGAGAAGCGTCAGGAATCCCGCGATGCCCCAC
>CALFXN010000345.1 GCA_937957815.1 uncultured Synergistales bacterium | reverse complement strand
GTAGTCCTTCGCCTCTTCGTACGTTTGCACATGCTCCGGCAGTTTGGCCAGGAATTCCGACGCTCCCTTCGTCTCGTGCTCGACGAAAGGCGTGTTGCCATAGTGCAGTCCGAGTTCCGGGGCATGGTTCAGACAATAGGCGTATCCCTTGATTCCGACGCTGCTCATACCTCAAAAAACCTCCTCGTTGTTCAACGCTTCCCCCTTCCGGGGGATTTCCTTCGCAAGTAGAAGGCCCAGGGCGACATGCCCCGGGCCTCGAATTGCGCAATCAGTCGGTAAAGACAGTCTGCTCGCTGATCTCGGTCTGAAGCGCCTTGAGAGCCTTCATGACGAGACGGCGACGAAGTTCCTTCTCTTCTTCCGCGGGTTTCGTGGGATCGCCGAGGGGATGCGGGATGGCGACCGCCGGAACGATACGGTTGGCTCCAACCGTGAGGGAAATGGGAACTATGGTGCAGACGTGAACGACCGGGAGACCTGCTCTTTCGATTTCCTTGACCATCGTTGCGCCGCAACGAGTGCAGGTTCCTCAGGTGGATGTCAGGATAACGGCCGTCACTCCGTCAGCGATCAGCCTTCGCGCGATCTCCGCGCCGAACTTCTTCGCGCTGGCGACGGCGGTTCCGTTTCCGACGGTGGTATAGAACTTCTCGTGGAGCTTCTTGAAGACGCCCTGCTTCTCGAATTCGCGAAGGACGTCGACGGGAAGCACGCGGTCGGCGTCCTGGCACGCGTAAGTCGCGTCGTATCCGCCGTGCGCGGTCTCGTACTTCTCGGCCGTGAGATCCATGACGCCGGCGATCGAGTACTCGCCGAACTTGCTGGCGCTGGACGCCTCGATGTGGTCCGGGTTGCCCTTCGGGCAGATTCCGCCCGACGTGACGAGCGCGACGACCGCGTTCTTCATGTCCTTGACGGCCGGATTCGGCGCAACGCGGTCGAACACGGGCATCGGGTACTCCGTCGTGAAGGGCTGCCCCTTCATCTTGGAGACGAACATGTCGACGCAACGGTCGGCGGCGAGTTTGTCGTAGAACTTGTTCTTGCGGATGCCGCGCTCGATGTAGCCCTCTTCTTTCGGGGTTCCGAGTTTTTCACCCTTAAGGAGCTTCAGGACGAGCTTCGCCATCGCCGGAGCGGCGTTCTTCATTCCGGCGGCGCTGTCCGCGGTCTCGACGATATATCCGAACTTCTTGTACATCTCCGCGCCGGGGTTCTCGGGATACATCCCGGAGACGACCGGAATTCCGAGTTCCTTGGAAACGACCTCCAGGATTCCGCCGCATGCCGTGCCGTAACGGCCGGCGTTGAACGCCGGTCCGGCGACGACCGCGTCGGGCTTGTATTTTTTGATCATCTCGATGATCGTGGCTTTCGCAGCATCCATATTGGAAGCGAAATACGAGTCACCGCAGATAACCGTCGCGACGATCTGCGCGTCAGCACCAAAAGCGGCCTTCAGGGCCATTCCGGGGCCGACGACGCTCTCGCGCACCTCCGGCTTGTAATCGGCTTTTTCTTCTCCTCCGATACCGGCATAGAACTGGTTGATATAGTGAACGATACGGAAAGACATTCGTAAACCTCCTTTCCTCGTGGAGTCTACAGCTTGTATTGGCTGAACTGCTCGCGTATTTCCTTGACCGACGCCGCGAGGGCTTCCGGATCAAGGACCATCTCCATCATGCTGATCTGCTCTTCCCAAGCGGCAGCGTCAGCTTCGGCGCGAATCTCGGAATCGAATACGTGATACACGGCGAGTCCCAACGGGACTCCAGCCAGCGGACCTGCATATGTCGGATCGCCGTTCGATACGGTCTCCGCGTAGATCCCGGCGCCTTCGGCGTCGGAGGATCC
>CALFXN010000344.1 GCA_937957815.1 uncultured Synergistales bacterium | reverse complement strand
AGATAAGGCCACGTGACTGGAGTTCAGACGTGTGCTCTTCCGATCTCCGGCCGGGACGTAACAGCCGCACGAAGCCACCGGAATGAGCCTGTGGCCGAGCGTCACACCGGGGGAAATCTCGTAGCGGAGTTCCTTCATACAGGCGAGCTGGCGTTCCGCGAAACCGCGAATCCGGTCGGCCGCGAACTTCAGATTCGCGACCGTTTCCGGCTCCACCTTCGAGTACGCCGCCTTCACGGCGTCGGGCGGAACGCGCAGCGCCGCCGGACGATACCCGTCGAACTTCTCCGTGTAGTCGAGAACCGCACGGTCGCCCCACTCCCCGACGTCAGTCAGAATGTCCCGAACAACCCGTTCGACCGATGCCCTTTCTTCGCCCGGATTCCGGGCGGCTTCCTTGAATACCCTCATGTCCGTTCCGTCTCCTTTCGCGGTACTGCGCCGCTCAGCTCGCGAGCCAGCCGCCGTCCACGTAGATGATCTGCCCCGTCAGGTAATCCGACGCGGCGCTGCACAGGAAGATGACAGTCCCCATGAGATCGTAGGCCGTTCCGACACGGCCGGCCGGAATCCGCTCCTCGATCCATTTGCGGTGGGCCGGGTCCTGAAAGAAGGGCTCCGTCATGGGCGTCCGGAAGTATCCGGGGCCGAGCGCGTTGACCTGGACGTTGTGTTTCGCCAGTTCGATCGCCATCGTCCGCGTGATGCCGACGACGCCGCATTTGGAGCCGCAGTAGACCGACGATTGCGCAAGGCCGATCGCACTTCCGAGCGATCCGATGTTGAGGATCTTCCCCGCGCGCTGGCGCATCATGATCCGGGCGGCCGCCTGCGCCGCGAAGAAGGTTCCGCGGAGGTTGACGCCCATGATCGCATCGTACTGCGCTTCCGTCACGTTCACGAAATCGCTGATGTCCTCCGTTCCCGCGTTGTTGACCAGAATGTCGAGCCGGCCGCGCCGCGCCGCGATCTCCTCGAAAAGACGGCGTGATTCGCCGGGCTTCAAGACGTCGAGGACATGGGCCTCGGCCTCTCCGCCCGCGTCGCGGATCGCCTTCGCGGTCGCCTCCATACCGTCGCGACTGACGCCGCAGCACATCACGACCGCACCGACCTGGGCCAGCCCCTCGGCGTACCCCTTGCCGAGCCCGCGGGACGTTCCCGTGACGACCGCGACTTTGCCCGAAATATCGAATTTTGCGGAAATGGCCATCGTGCCCCTCCCATTTCACAAGCTAATAGACTACTACGCTGTCACTAGTTTTGGCAACCCCCGCTTTCGCTGCGCCACCGGGACGACAGTGACGTCACGATGGGGTAAGGGACAAGACAGCGCCATCCGGTGAAGACACCAGGCAACGTCTCCAGACGTGCGGATCGCGGACTGCCGGGATTGATTGCGACGTGAGGGAGATTGCGATCTCATGCCGATCTCTCCGCACGATACAGGATTTCCTGCGGACGAAAAAACGCCCCTTCCGGCGTCGACCGGAGGGGGCGTTCCGTATGTTCCGGGTTTTTCGGGCTGGCGTTACTTCCCGACCGCCTCGATGATCTGGCCGAGGTATCCCGCGAGGACGACGGATCCGATGGTGACCGTCGTGAATCCGCCGACGAGCATCTTGGGAAGAAGGCGGCTCATGCAGTACTCCTTCTCCTCGTGATTGGCGCAGCCGGCCGTTGTGACCTCGTCCGTGACGATGAAGGTTCCGGGAAAGCCAAAGAGACACGTCACGCCGATGGCCGTGGCCAGGGCCCACGTGACGCCGAGGATCTTCGACATGATGAACGCCGCGGTCACGATCCCCACGAGCGAGACTCCGAAGGCGACGACGACCGGGTAGACCAGCGAGCGAACGAGTTCGGGCGTGGCCTGCGGAAGGCTCACGAACACGAAGATGAGGCAGAAGAACATCGCGTAGCCTGCGGCGTTGGCCTTGTCGAGAATCTTGTGCTCGAGGAAGCCGGTCTCGTAGAGGAGGATGCCGACGATGAGCGCCATGACGAACTTGTGGATCTGGAGGTAGGGCATCCCGGCGCCCAGAACCATCGCGTTGTAGTGCTGCGCGACGAGAAGGGCGAGCCAGCTCGCGATCGCGGTCTTCGCGAGAAGCACGAAGGGCGTCTGGATCGGCTTCGGAAAAGCCGGGAACAGCCGGAACGACGGCTTTTCCGGATCGCTCTTTTCGCCGGAAGCGCCGGAAGCGCCTTCGAGTTCGCCCTTCCGGAACTTGTCGAGCAGGCGCCGCGTTTCGGACTTCAGGCACAGCGATGCGATCGGAAGGCCCACGAAGTTCTGGAGGACGAGCAGCAGCGTGGCGAACACGGCGAGACTTTCGAGCCCGACCTTCTTCGCGGCCTCCGAGACGATGATCGTCGCGACGATGCCGCCGGAGATCGGACCGGCCGCCGTCAACGCCATCACCTTGCCGAGGATCGGGCCGGCGATGAAGTAGAGGCCGATTGAAAGGCACACGAGGGCGGAGAACGCGATGATGACGGTCTTCCACTCCTGCTTGATGTCCCTGAGCTTCATGAGTGTTCCCATGTGGACGAGAATGAGCGGAAGGCTGACCGCTGCGTACGCGAACGTTCCGGTCGTCTGGAAGATGTTCTTCGGGAACCCGAACCAGAAGCCGAAAAGGAAGACGAACCCGGTGACGAAGATCATCGAGAAGACGGCCTTCGTCTTGTAGGAGAAGACGTCACCGATGGCGTACGCGATCAGCACGAGCATGAGCAAAGCGGTATTGATATCGCCTGCGTTGGTCAGGCCGAACGTCTGAAGAAAACTCATAAAATTCCTCCTGTCTCAAGGGGTGATGATCCGGAAAGAAAAAAAAACGAGGTCTGTCGCGGAACCCTTTCAAGCGTTCTTCGGCCGCATCACCACCTCGATCCTGACATCCGCCTTCAGCGAATTGCTCACCGGACAGATACTCTCCACGAAGTGGAGAAACTCCTCGACCTCTTCCCTCGGAGACGACGACGCAACCTCCGCACGGATGCGGATGGTCTGAAAGCCTTCAGCCGTGTAGTCTCCTTCGATGTCGAGGCCGATATCCCGCACATTGATATTCCTGAGGGGCGCCTGCCCCCGCGCCACCATCGAGATACAGCCACCGAGCGCCGCGAGAACGACCTCCATCGGCTTCATCGTATCCTCGCGCCCGCCGTTTTTCCTCGACTGGTCCATGACGAGGCCGTATCCCCTCGCCTCCGCGACGACCGCCAGATCTTCGGGCCGGACATGCGTCGTCACCGACATCACTCCCACAGAATCCCCTCCCGTCCGGAACGTGCCCTCGGGCCGTTCCCCGCTTCATCCGGAAACGACCGGACGGGTGCCATTGTAGCACAGTCCGCCCCAAATATTGTATACATTCAAAAGCGCACACACATACCATCCCGTCAACTTCCCGATGCAACGTGTACGCTCCGAAGCTCCGCGACGGGGCGCATCCGTGATATATCGTAGAGCGCGTGGCTGATGCGCAAATCTTCGGCAAGGTCCAGCTCCACGAGCGGAGCAAAGAAGTTCGCGCCGCCGTACACGAGCATGTACCCCTTCTCCCGGTCCCTGTAGCTCATGCGGTAGGCTGGGGGAAGCTGCCCCTTCATCTCGATCAGGCCCGAGAACGATTCCGGCCTGAGACCGCGCAGAAGGTCCGCGACCTCGTCGAAGTACTGCGGCGGAAACGATTTGATCGACGCCGTCGCGAGCCCCGTCCCGGTCCGGACGACATCCGAGACGGACGTGTATCTTCCCCGGATCAGAAGTTCTCCGGGGCTCAGCGTCGTCCCCGAGTGGAACAGGATATCCGCGATGCCCTTCGGGCGGCCGTCCTCGATCTGGAGGAGCACCGTCGCGATCGTCTCGGTCGGGATCCGCCGCTTCTGGAGGAAGACATCGAAGTTGCGCGTCGTGATCCCGAGAAGCGCGACGGTCCCCTGCGGCACGACGAAGTTCCAGAGGCGTTCCCCCGCGCGAACGATTCCGACGCGCGACGAAACGATGACCGGAGATCCCGCGGTGTCCGCCAGGACGTCGAGAACGCCGCCGAGCCGCGCCTCGTCGATCAGGAGCGTGTTCACGAGCACCGTCCCGGCGTCGGCGGCGGGATCGTAGTCGCTGTCCGCCGCGACGCGCTCGATCTCCCGGGACGAGACGCCGATGCGGTCGAAGACAAGCAGCATCCGGGACTCCGCGACGCCGCGGTCCGTGAGGACGACGCCCCTGTTTCCGAACCTTCGGACGATGCCGTCCTTCTCGAGATTCGCGAGGTGATACCGGATCGTCCGCAGCTCCAGGTCGAACCCCTGCTTTCGCAATGCGCCCCGGAGGTCCCCCGACGCCTGGATGCCTCCGGAGAAATAGAGAACGCGCAACATTTCGATGATCGTGTCCGGATACGTTTCGGGTTCAAACATGATCGGCCCCCCCGGATGGATAGTATGCCACATCTTTAGAAAGGAAATACACTGCCGTTTTATGTTCCGAACAAAAACACCGTCACATCGTCTCCAGGCTCGGAAACGCACTTCCGGCCCCAGAACGGACACGGGCAAGA
>CALFXN010000343.1 GCA_937957815.1 uncultured Synergistales bacterium | reverse complement strand
GTCATGTCCCACCTGCGCTCCAGTATTCAGGAAGGCGAAGGGGGAAAGGGTCGATTCGAGCGAGACGAAAGCGAACTGGGCGACGACGACGCCCGGTGAAAGCGTTGCGTCGGATGCGACCGAAGCGAGCGGATGACACAGAACGGGGTACGAAAGGTCCGGATTGCCGGCGAGCGCTTCGACGAGTCGTTTCTTGATATCCGGCGCGGCGATTCCGAAGGCGACATCCACAGGTGTCGCCCACGATTGCAACCGGTGGAGTCCGCCCAGAACCGGATATTTTCCGACCAGTGTCCCTTCAGGGATGCCGTCGTCGAAAAAACCCAGAAGACGCCACCGGTCGCGGACGTCCTTTGTCGCGTTGATGTCTTCGGCGATTCTGAGAACTTCCCGACCGAGTCCGCCGGCGCCGTAGACGGCGATGTCCCGCATCGTCACGCCTTCCTTGCCGAGTGTCCGCCGTCGGCCACGAAAGCCTGTCCCGTGATCCAGCGGGATTCGTCCGAAAGAAGGAACCGGATGAACGAAGCGACGTCGTTTGGTTCTCCGAGGCCGAGAGGGTAGCCGGATTCCATGTCGTTCCGCTGTTCGGCCGTCATTTTGCCGATGAACTCCATCGACATGTCCGTCGTGACAATGCCGAGCACGAGCGAGTTGAGACGTATGCGCTTCGGGGCCAGTTCCGAGGCGGCAGGCGGGACGAATCCTTCGAGTGCCGCCTTGCTTGCCGCGTAGAGCGTCTTGCCGACAGCTCCCTCGTGCGCCGCGAGAGACGAAATGAGAACAAACGACGCTCCGCCCGGGTTGAGGATTTCCTTTTTCGAGAGCACCCGAACGAGTTCGATTGCCGAGAAGGTATTGAGATCGAATATGTCCCTCGCCGTCGCCGGTTTCGACATGTTCAGTGGCAGCGTCTTCTGCTTTCCGGCGCAGTACGCCATTCCGGAGACGGGACCGGCCGTTTCGAGAACCCGTTTCCCGTATTCTTCGAGCGATTCGGGGACGGAAAAATCCCACGGGATCACCCGGCGGCGCTCCGGTCCGTACAGCGCAGCGACATCATCGAGCGCGGCGGCGTCGCGCGCTGAGAGGACGACCCGAGTGTTTTCCCTTGCGAGTCGCTGCGCGAGCGCACGCCCGATGCCCCGCGAGGCTCCGGCAACGACGATCCAGCCGTCATTCCACATAGTCGACGACCCCCGGGCAGACGCACGGTCCGATCGAGAGAGACGCGGACGCGATCGAGAGCCCCGCTCCGAAGCCGGAAAGAATCATCCGTTTCGAGCCTTCGGAGATGTGATCCCGCAGGTTCGCGCAAATGGTCAGCGGAATCGTCGCCGAACTGGAGTTTCCGAACCGGTCGATGCTGATCGGAACCTTTTCTTCGGGGAACCGGAGCTTTTTCGCAATCTGCCTGATCATGAACTTGTTGGCCTGATGCAGGACGAGGAAATCGAATGATTCAGGAGTGGATTCCTGTTCTTCCATCAGCGACTCGATAGTTCCCGGCACGTTCCGTACCACGAAAGAGAATACGTCCATCCCGTTCATCCGCATATCGATGGGGCGACGGTTGCCTCCGTCAGGATAGTTGCGGTAGATGGAACTTTCCGGCGTGATCCTGTTTCTGTAGCCTCCCTCGGGAATGAGAAGGGCATCCCTGCCGGTCCCGTCGGTTTTGAACTCGAAGAACCAGGGGGCGGCGGAATCGTCGGGAGCGAGAATCGTCGCCGTTCCGGCGTCGCCGAACAGGAGAGCGGTTGCCTTGTCGTACGGCGAGGCGAAGTGGGAATTCGTCTCTCCGTCGAGAAGAAGCACCTGCTTTCCCGTCGAACGGGCGCACATGGCGGAGAGCCACAAGCCGTAGGGATATCCCGAGCACGCGAGGGTGACATCGTATGCGAAACAGGACTCGGGGAGCCCGAGAATTCGCTGTGCCTGCGTCGCATCGTTCGGCATCAGGTAATCCGGACTTTCCGTGACGAACACGATCCCGCCGAGGGAAGAAGGCGCCAATTCTTCTCTCTCGAAAAGGGCTCGCGCGGCGGCGACGCAGAGATCGAGAGACGTCGTCGTTCCCTCCGTGGCGATCCGCCTCTTCTCGACGCCAGTTGTGACGACGACCGATTCGACGTCTTTGCCGTAGAGCGATCTTCCGAATTCGCGGTTGTCGATTTCTCGTTCGGGGACACAGGCCGAAACGCCGAGAACCGAAACCCCTCGGACCGAAGCTCTCATCGGGACTCCTCCGATGCCATCGCGACCATGTCGGAAACGCCCCGGATATCCGCGATTTTTTCAAGCGGCAGGTTGATCCCCAGTTCGTCG
The DNA here is from genome assembly GCA_937957815.1 of uncultured Synergistales bacterium. Lineage (GTDB taxonomy): Bacteria > Synergistota > Synergistia > Synergistales > Aminobacteriaceae > CALFXN01. Next base: position 760 of record CALFXN010000343.1, on the reverse strand, counting down.
AGGGCCATGACAATCTGGAGCATCTTGAGTGATGTCCATTCGGGAACGTCGGTTCTGAGCGTCGTCAATGAAACGGGACATTCGAGAATTTCTCCGACGGCCTTCAGAATGACGGCTTCCGTTTGGTTCATTTCACTCCGCTCGCTTTGAGGGGCGCGTCGGGAAGCGCCAGTGAATAGAGTTCTCCCAGAGTATCGAGGGATGTGAAATGGTCGGGGTCAAGCGAGACTCCGAAAGAGTCTTCAAGGAAAATGATCATGGCGAACCCCGTCATGGAGGACCACGTGTCCGTGACGTCACGGAATCTCGTCTCCGCGGAAAGCGAAGCCGCGTCGACCTCGAGGATTTCGGCGATGCCTTCGAAAAAGCGTTCCTGTGTCAAAAAGGATTCCACCTCACTGTCGGCCACGTACATAACAAACGTGATTATAGCAAATCCGCGATGGGTTCCCGACATTGTCGAACGGTTCACATGTACTTGACGAAAACCCCGCTTCGTGTAGAATTTCAGCTGAATGTCCGGTTGAAAGCCGTAAGAGAGTGCCCGAACGGAAAGTGCGTCCGGGACGCCGAAGGGGCAACGCTTCGCCAGCAAGCGGAGAGCTGAAACTCTCAGGCAAAAGGATTACGGCTGGACGGGTCTCTGGAGCGCCATTGACAGAGATGCTTCAATCGCTGCGAATGAGGAGGCAGTGTATTGAGCAGCCGATGTCTTTTGGTGTCCAATAATGTATCGTATAAGGGCCGGGTCGACGAGATC
>CALFXN010000342.1 GCA_937957815.1 uncultured Synergistales bacterium | reverse complement strand
CGATTTTTCGAGTTCTTCGAGCGTCCTGAAGAGCGCATCCTTGAAGCATTCGCTTAATGTCGGGTGCGGATGCACGGTGTAGGCCACATCCCGGACCGACATGCAGTATCGTATCGCCAGAGCCGCTTCCGAAATCATCGAAGCCGCCTCGGGCCCCATCATGTGGACGCCGAGCAGCTTTCCGTCGCGAGCGGCGACGACCTTCACGAACCCGTCCGTCTTGCCCATGGCGAGAGCCATTCCGTTCCCGAGGAAGTACGATCGGGCGGAGACAAACTGGAGATTCTGCGACGCGGCCTGTTCCTCCGAAAGGCCGACGGCCGCGATTTCCGGATCCGAGAAGACGCACCACGGAACCGAGTCGGGTGGGATCGAAACGCTGCGTCCCTGCATCGCCTCCACTGCCGCAAGCGCGTGATACTCCGCGAGATGAGCGAGCATCATGCCTCCGGTCACGTCCCCGATCGCCCAGACGCCTTCGATGTTCGTCCGCATGGATGCGTCCACGGCGATGCCCTTTCGCGGGTCGAACCGGACCCCGGTGTTTTCGAGTCCGTAGCCGTCGAGAATCGGGACCATGCTCGACGCGAGAATGACGCGGTCGCAGACCGCTTCTTCGCGGCCGTTCTTCGTCGAGCCCGAGATCCGCAGCAACGGCCCTTCCGCCGTGATCGTCTCTGGGTGGAAGAAGTCGACCATCCGGATCTTGCGTTTTTTGAACCCCTGAACGAGCTTTTTCTTGATATCGCCGTCCGCCCGTCGCAGGACCTCGTCGGAGTGCTTGAAGATCGTGACGTCTTTGCCGAGAGCCTTGAGCATCGCCGCGAGTTCCACCGCAATGACGCCCGCACCGACGACGCCCACCGACGAAACGGTCTCGTGATCCGGCGACTTCCAGAGATCCGGGCAGGCGACGGCCCGGTCGCCCGTGATGACGCCCGGGAGGTCGGCGCCGTCGAAATCCATGGGCATCGAACGCGAGCCCGTGGCGATGATCAGGTTTTTTCCGCTGAGCGCAACGGGATCTCCGGCGCCGCGGACCTCGACGCTCTTGACGTCTCCCGCGCAGGTGATGGTCCCCGTTCCCCGTACGACATCCACACCCGTCATGCGCATGAGCGTCACGATGCCCTCCCGGAGCTTGGAGACGACCGTTTCCTTGTCCTCCCAGAGCGACGCAGAGGAGCCGTGTCCGCCGACGAGCCGGGCGTAGTACGCCTTGGTCGGGATACACCCGCGGTTGAGGCACATTCCACCGAGTGCGTCCTTCTCGACCAGGGCGACCTTCATCCCGGCCTTTGCCGCGAGCTCCGCCGCCCTGTACCCTCCCGGCCCGCCACCGAGTATGATGACGTCGTACACGCGCCTCACGCGCCCTTCATCCAGCGAAGCACGGGCTTTCGGGCGGCCGCCGTCTCGTCGAGGCGGGAAACGATCGTCGTGTGCGGCGCGTTTTTGACTTTTTCCGGATCGGTTTCCGCGTCGTGTGCGATCGCGACCATCGCGTCCGCGAATTCGTCGAGCGTCTCCTTCCCCTCCGTTTCCGTCGGTTCGATCATGATGGCCTCTTCGACGAGATGCGGGAAGTAGATCGTTGCAGGATGGAATCCATAGTCCATGAGGGCCTTCGCCATGTCGAGCGTGGACACGCCGTTCGCGTCGTGCTGCTTCTTGCCCGAAAGGACGAATTCGTGTTTGCACGTGCGGTCGAACCGGAGAAGGTATTCCGATTTGAGCCGATGCATCAGGTAATTCGCGTTGAGGACGGCGTTTTCGGATACGTCCCGGAGTCCGGCCGCGCCCATCGTCCGGATATAGGCGTATGCCCGGACGAGGACGCCGAAGTTTCCGTAGAACGAACGCACCTTTCCGATGGTGTGCGGCCGGTCGAAATCGAACGCGTACGCGTCTCCCCTCTTCGCGATGACCGGGACGGGGAGGAAGGGGACGAGTTTCTCGCAGACGCCGACGGGACCGGCGCCCGGGCCGCCGCCGCCGTGCGGCGTGCTGAACGATTGGTGGAGGTTCAGGTGGA
>CALFXN010000341.1 GCA_937957815.1 uncultured Synergistales bacterium | reverse complement strand
GACGTGCTGGAAGGCGCGGATCTGCCGCAGCGTCTCGTCGACATTGCGTCCGACCGGGGGCGTCAGGACCTCCATGCCCTGGATCACGCCGTCCGGGTCGATGAGGAAGCGCCCGCGGACGTCAACTCCCGCGACCTCGTCATAGACGCCGTAGGCGCGGCCGATCGCTCCGCCGCTGTCCGACGCCATCGCGAAGGGTACGCCGCCTTCGACCATCTTCGACAGTTCGACGTCGTTCCACACCTTATGAACGAACTGGCTGTCGACGCTGACGGAAATCACTTCTGTTCCGAGGGCCTGGAATTCCGGGTATTTATCGGCGACCGCCGATACTTCGGTCGCTCAGACGAATGTGAAGTCCCCGGGATAGAAGCAGACGACAACCCACTTTCCGAGGAACGATGACAGCGACACCGGGGTGAAACTTCCCTTGTGGTACGCTGGCGCCGTGAAATCCGGAGCCTTTCTTCCGACCATGATCGTCATTCCCTTCGCCTCCTTCTTCGCCGGTTCTTCCCGGGCGCCCGTTTCTGCGCCCTCCATCGCGGCGACGACCGCCGCCGGCCGCTCGCAACTCGCCTTTCCCTCCTGCATGTGGAATCCCTCCCTTTACTCTGCGAAATTACCATATACAGGTATTATAACATCAAACCGTTCGGAAGAAACCCCGGAATTACGGTTTCGGGCTCTGTGCATCCTTTCGTTTGAGATAATCGCCGACCGACTCCCGGACCTTCTCGTCGTTGACTCCCGGCAGCTTCTTGATCGAAACATCCCGGGACACGGTCTCCGGAAGCCCCGCGGCCGAGATGAAGACGTCTTCGGGCAGCTTCACGGCCTTCGCGGCCTGCGAAATCGTCATCCATCCGAATATGGAATCCGCCGAGGCGCTCTGCGCCGTCTTCGGCGACGCGTAGGTCACCCACAGCCCCGTCGCTTTCGCGCCTCCCCAGATGCCGAGAAACAGTGCGACGCCGAGAAGTCCGACGAACATAACGGAATGGTTTCGTGCGGCAGTTCCGAAGCGCAGCGTATCGGGAACCGGGCAACGTTCGGCGCACTGTCCGCACGCGAGGCACTCCGCACTTCTCACGACGGGAACGGTCTCGGGGTCGAGTCCGACGGGACATGAGCGGCCGCAGGCATGACAGTTGACGCACCGGGCTTCGTTCCGCCGGATCTTCACGAGGCTCAGCTTCTGGATGATCGCAAGAACGCCTCCGAGCGGACAGAGGTAGCGGCACCAGAAGCGTTCGACGCCGACGAAACTCGCGGCGATCACGGCTCCGAAGAGAACTGCGTACCCCCACGGGTTCTCCGACATCTCTCCAATTCCCGCCGAGAGGTGCATCCAGGCGACCCAGGGATCGAGACCTCTCCAAACGAGCGTCCCGGTCTTCCACGTCAGAAAAATGATGACCCCGAGCGTGAGATACTTGAGATACCGCGCGGGACGATCGATCGACGAAGGGAGGGAGAGTCTCCGGATCCCGACTTTTCGCCCTGCGGAGGCCGAAAGCTCGCCGATCGTCCCGAGGGGACAGATCCATCCGCAGAAGACGCGCCCGACGACAATCGTTACGAGAACGACGCCGACGAACAGGACGAGGGCGCTCGGCGCGACGCGTCGGAGCCATCCTCCCGTACCCAGGAAGGCGTACAGGGATTCGAGGCCGCCGAACGGACACATCGCGTCCACGGTTGGAACGCCCGTCGGGCCGCCGCCGAGCACCTGATGCCTGTAGCCCATCCACGACATGAACGCGAGAAACGCCACCTGCACCGCAAGGCGCACATTTCGGGAACTCATGGCTTCCCCCTCCTTTTGTTCGCGTATCGTGCGTCTATAATACATGAATGGAGAAATACAACACAGCTCGAGGTCCAACAAGGAGGATATCGCCCATGAATGCGACGATCGTCGCCGTGTGCGTGAGCCCGGCGCGACGGGAACCGAAGGTTCCTGTCGACATTGCGTTTCTCGAACCCGGAGGCATCAGGGGGGATTCGCACTTCGGCGTCTCATCGCGAGAGGTCAGCATGTTGCGCGAAGAAGACATCAACGCTGCGGCGGAGAAGGCCGGATTTCCGTTCCCGCCGGGGGCGCTCGCCGAAAATCTCGTGATCT
>CALFXN010000340.1 GCA_937957815.1 uncultured Synergistales bacterium | reverse complement strand
AGGGATTTGCCGCGATTCCATCGCCGAAGGCGAAATGGAGGACGAGCATCCCGGGGAGCGCGTTCTCGTTCATCGTCTTCGTGACATCGGATGTTATGACGCGGAGGTTTTCGGCGAGAAAGGGCATGGTCGGAAAAACCTCCCTGACGCGGCGGAAGAACACCTCTGTCGGGACGGGGAACCACGAACCGTTCCGGGCGGTCTTTTCGTCTCTCGGGACGCCCCAGAACGCGACGAGTCCGCGGAAGTGGTCGATCCGCACCCTGTCGTACAGCGACAGGGCACGGGAAAGACGCGAGATCCACCAGTCGAAGCCGGTCGCCTCGTGGCGTTCCCAGGCGTAGACGGGGTTGCCCCATCGCTGCCCGTCCCTGCTGAAGTAGTCGGGGGGGACGCCCGCGACGCGGACGGGGCGGAGCGATGCGTCGAGGTCGAACAGCTCCGGGTGGCTCCAGACGTCGGCGCTGTCGCCCATCACGTAGATCGGCAGGTCGCCGAGGATCGAGACTCCCGCGTTGCGGCACCGCTCTTTCAGATGTCGCCACTGCTCGTCGAAGCACCACTGCTCGAAGACGACGAATTCGATCTCGTCCGCGCGGGCGTCCCGGAAGTTCTCGAGCGCCTGGCTGTCGCGCGTCCGGAGCGGTTCGGGCCATTTCCACCACGGCAGGCCGCCCGAGGTGTGCCGGATCGCGCGGAAGAGCGCGTAGTCCTCGATCCACGCCGCATGCGTTTTCCTGAAAGACTCCAGTTCGTTTCCGAGGCGTTGAGCGTTCCGCGAAAAGGCCTCCCGGAGAAGGGCGTCCTTCAGGACGAAAGCGGCCTCGTACGAAACGGAGTCCTGAGAGAGCGAGGCCATGCCGGCGGCGTGCGCGCGATCGCAAAGAGGTGCGTCCGGCAGCAGTTCGGGACATATCAGGAGCGGATTTCCCGCGAACGCCGACGGAGCGCTGTACGGGGAATGTCCGAGACCTCCGTCCGTCGCCGTGACCGGAAGAACCTGCCACGTACGCTGGCGGGTTCTTACGAGGAATGACAGGAAACGGTCGGCGCCTTCCCCCATGTCGCCGATTCCCCACGGGGAAGGGAGCGAAAAAACGGGAAGGAGAATGCCGCTCGAACGGCTCATGGAAGGCTCCTCCTCGAAGAGTCGGGCTTCAGAACGTTGTCGGGTTCCGTACGGACGGATACCCTGCGCGTCCGGAAAATTCCGGAAAGGAGATCCCGCGGAAACAGATGAATTATACACGTCCGAACGGACCAATTGGTATAATCTTTCGAAATAGGCAGAGAAACCAGAAGGGGGGAACGCGATCATGCATCCTTCCGTCCGTCACGATATCCCGGCCTTCAGCCAGTACGATATTTTCCTTTTCAGGGCCGGGAACCATTTCACTCTGTACGACAAACTCGGATCGCACGTTATCCGCGACGATTCGTTCAGCGGAGTCCGTTTCGCCGTCTGGGCCCCGAACGCGCAGTCGGTCTCGGTCGTCGGCGATTTCAACGGCTGGGATCCCCGCGCGATGCCCCTCGCTCCCCGGTGGGATCAGAGCGGTGTCTGGGAGGGAGCCGTCGGAGGAGTCCGCCCCGGTGCGCTCTACAAGTACCGGGTCGTCGCGAAGCATGGATCCGCGCGTGACAAGGCCGATCCGTTCGCGTTCAGGTGCGAGGTTCCGCCAAGGACCGCAAGCGTGGTTCACGAACACGTCCACGAATGGCGCGACGACGGATGGATGACGTCGCGCGCGTCGAGGACCTCGCTGGAGGCTCCCCTCTCCGTATATGAGGTGCATATCGGATCCTGGCGGCGCGTTTCTGACGAAGGGAACCGATCGCTTTCCTATCGCGAGATGGCCCCCCGGCTGACGGAATATGTCGTTGCGAACGGCTTCACGGCAGTGGAATTCCTGCCCGTCATGGAACACCCCTTCTACGGTTCCTGGGGATATCAGACGCTCGGATATTTCGCCCCATCGGGTCGCTACGGAACACCGGAGGACTTCATGTACCTCGTCGATGCGCTCCACTGTGCGGGGATCGCGGTCATCCTCGACTGGGTCCCGTCGCACTTTCCGGTCGATCCCCACGGGCTCTCGCAGTTCGACGGAACGTGTCTCTACGAGTACGGAGATCCGAGGGAAGGGTTTCATCCGGACTGGAAGAGCTCAATCTTCAACTACGGGCGCAACGAAGTCCGGGAGTTCCTCGTCAGCAGCGCGTGCTTCTGGTGCGACCGTTTCCACGTCGATGGGATCCGTGTCGACGCCGTCGCGTCGATGCTGTACCGTGACTTTTCGAGGCGCCCGGGCGCGTGGATCCCGAACCGGTATGGAGGCCGCGAGAATCTCGAAGCGATTTCGTTTCTGCGGACGCTTTCCGATACGATCGCCATCCGGTTTCCGGATGTCGCCCTCTTCGCCGAGGAATCGACCGCATGGCCGATGGTGACCCGTCCGGCCTCGGTCGGCGGACTCGGATTCCGGTACAAGTGGAACATGGGGTGGATGCACGATACGCTGGCCTATATGGCCCGGGATCCGGTACATCGCCGCTTTCACCACAACGAGCTGACCTTCGGCATCTGGTACGCGTTTGCGGAGAATTTCTGTCTGCCGTTGTCGCACGACGAGGTCGTCCACTGCAAGGGATCGCTTCTCGGGAAGATGCCCGGCGACGAATGGCGGAAGTTCGCCAACCTGCGGCTTCTCCTGGCGTACCAGTATACGCAGCCCGGTAAAAAGCTCCTGTTCATGGGAGGAGAGT
>CALFXN010000339.1 GCA_937957815.1 uncultured Synergistales bacterium | reverse complement strand
AACAACAAAAAAACATAAGAATTGAATAGCAAACGACTCTCCTGCCTTTACATCGCAAGAATTAAGACCATCATCGCAAAATACCGATAATTATCTCTGCCGCGTGTCCGTTTCCGTACAGCTCTCCAGGAAGCGCAACGTCCTCAACTACTCTTTCGGCAGCGCGAAGCATATCCGCTTCCTCCGGCGCGCAGAGCACGTTCCATCTGCTCTCCACGAGTTCGCGCCACCCCGTATCCGGCATGACGACAATCGCATGCTTTCCTGCGAAATACGTCTCTTTCTGAAAACCGCCGCTGTCCGTCACCGCGAAACGACACGCGCCCGCAAGGGACTGGAGATCCAGATATCCCAGAGGATCGCACAGACGCAACGGGCCCAAGAGATCGTCCAGACCGAACTCGGAGACGCGTTTCCTCGTCCTCGGATGGATCGGGAACAGGATTTCGCACACCGTCTTTTCCCTGATCGCACGCATCCCTTTCAATATGCCGGAAAGCGGCGTCTCGTCATCGACGTTGAAATCCCGGTGGAGCGTACAGAGCACGAAATTCCCCTCTTCGAGCCCCAAGCGGCCGCACGCGCCACGCGGATCGAAGCGCGGCGCCATCATCCGGTACAGGTCGTACATCACATCGCCGACAACATGAACGCCGTCGACGATGCCCTCGCGTTCGAGGTTCGAGGCGGCAAGCTCCGAACAACAGAAGCGCTGCGTGGAAATATGATCCGTCACGACTCTGTTGATCTCCTCGGGCATACTTTTCGGCCTCTGCCGTATGCCGGACTCGACGTGCGCAACGGGAATCTTCAACTTCGCCGCGGCGAGCGCCCCGGCAATGGTAGTATTCGTGTCTCCGTACACGAGCACGAGATCCGGGCATTCGGAAACGAGAACCTCTTCGATCCTCACGAGCGCCTCTGCCGTCTGCTTCGCGTGCGATCCGGACCCTACCCCCAGAAAATAGTCGGGCTTCGGCATTCCAAGTTCCTCGAAAAAGACATCGGACATCATCGCGTCGTAGTGCTGCCCCGAGTGCACCAGAACATGCCGCCACGCGCCCGCACTTCTCACGGCCGCGCCGAGAACGGCCTCTTTGATGAACTGAGGACGGGCTCCGACGAAAGAAACGACTTTCATTCCGTATCTCCGGAAATGTTACGCGACAACGTCACTGACATTAAATTTTTTCCACCAGATAGCAAGATTGAGATACCTCCAAAGCGGTGAAATGGATGAAGAAGAAAACGATGCCGCCAAACCGGACCAGTCGGCACGCAGACGTTTCGTCTCGAAAACCTCACCGGGAAGCGCATCGAGATACGGTGCGAGGTCTTTTTGGTTCTGCACGAGCCACGCGGTTTCCGGGGTTGCGAAACCGATTTTGTCGGTCCGCGCATAAATAGCTCCAGGAAGAAAATCCTTCATCGCCTCACGTAACAGCCACTTGCTATACCCTTCATGAATCTTGTAGGAAGCAGGGATCGCAAAAACCGTTTCGACAAGACGCCTGTCATCCGCAAACGGCGTCCGGGATTCAATGGAAAACCGCATCGAGTTTCGGTCTTCATATCGCAACAACGCGGGGAGACTCGAGGAACACATCAACCGTTGAAGCATGCCATTCAACGAAGGCGTCTCATTCCGGAGAAACCTCCGTTCGATGCCGCCTTGGGCGTGTTGCGACGCAAACCCCTTAATCAAGTATCCGACGCTGGGACGCAGTACCCGGAAAAGAGAAATCTTTACCTTCGTCGGCATTTTCCCGGCAAGGGCATCTCGGAGCAACATCTTTACAAGCGACGAGCGCCGAAGAGGAGCCGAAGAAAAAGCCTTCCACTCCCGGCGCAAATCCTCCCAGGATCCACGCCGGAGCATTTCTCTGAAGAACGCGGCATAATATGGCGCATACCCTGTAAACAGCTCATCTCCGCCCTGTCCGTCGAGCAATACGGTCACCCCGGTTTCCCGGGCGCACTTCATCACGCGATACTGCGCATAAATGCTCGTCGAACCGAACGGGCAATCCTGCGTATAGACGAGATCCTCCAGATCGCGAATCAGAGCTTCTCCCGTCGGTTCGGTCGTATGCCGGGAAGCGTTCACGTGATCCGCCATCAGACGCGCCCAAGAACTTTCGTCGATATCTCGTCCCGGATAGCAGGCGGTAAACGTCTTCAATCGCTCTCCGACCTGACTGATCGAGTCCTTCTCAAGCAGGAACCGGATAACGCCTACGATTGACGAGCTGTCAATCCCTCCCGAGAGGCACGATCCGACCGGCACGTCGGCCATGAGATGGCGCCCGACGGCTTCTATCGTACATTCGCGGACATGTTGCACATGATCCTCGGCTCGCCGATGGTCGAACGCTTGCCATTCATCCTCGAACGGCAGCGCATAATACCGATACGGCTTGAAGGAGGCGTCTCCGATTTTCCAGACAAAGGCATGCGCAGGGGGAAGTTCGAAGACGGAACTCCAAAAAGTCGTTCCATCACTCCAGAAATCCACGCCGAAGGCGACATAGTCATACACCGCAGCGGCGCGAGCCCGACTATTTACCCCAGGGATAGACAAGAGCGCCTTGATTTCCGACGCAAAAGCGAATCTCTCGCAGTCGAATACGTAATAGAGCGGTTTTACGCCGAACCGGTCGCGCGAACCGAAGAGTACATTTCGAGACGAGTCGTACAGGACAAA
>CALFXN010000338.1 GCA_937957815.1 uncultured Synergistales bacterium | reverse complement strand
GAAATGCCGGTCATCACGCCGCGGATCTGCGGTATCTGCCCGGTGAGCCATCACCTCGCGTCCGCGAAGGCATGCGACGCGATCCTCGGCGTCACGATCCCGCCGACGGCGCACAAGCTCCGCGAACTCATGCACATGGCCCAGATCGTGCAGTCGCACGCGTTGTCGTTCTTCCACCTTTCGAGCCCCGATCTCCTTTTCGGGTTCGACGCGGATCCGGCCGTCAGGAACGTCGCCGGACTCGCGAAGGACTTCCCCGAGCTTGCGGTCATGGGGATCGGCATGAGGAAGTTCGGACAGGAGATCATCAAAACGCTCGGCGGTAAGAAGGTCCATCCGTGGCACAGCATTCCGGGCGGTGTCAACAGGAGTCTGCGCGTCGACGAACGGGATTCGATCCTCAGGGATCTTCCGGGCATCAAGCAGAACCTCAGGAAGGCGCTCGACCTGATCAAGAAGTATCTCGCCGAACACGATTCGGTCGCACGCGGTTTCGCTACCGTCGAGACGTCGTATATGGGACTTGCCCGTGACGGATTCCTCGAACTCTTCGACGGCGACATCCGTCTGAGAGGACCGCGGGGCCGCGTCACCGACGAGTTTCCCGACACGGAATACCATCGCTACATCGGCGAACACGTCGAAGCGTGGAGCTACCTCAAGTTCCCGTTCTACCTGCCGCTCGGCTACCCGCACGGCTCCTACCGGGTCGGACCGCTCGCCCGGCTCAACGCCTGCGACGACATCGCCACGCCGGAGGCCTCCGCGGAACTGTACGCCTTCCGGAGAACGACGGCGGACGGCGTCGTGCATTCCACGATGTACTATCACTACGCGCGGCTCATCGAGATCCTCTACGGTCTCGAGCGCATGGAGGAGCTTCTGAATGACCCGGACATCATCGGAAGCGACCTCCGCGTGACGAGCACGGACCTGCAGCCGGAGGGAATCGGCGTCGTCGAGGCGCCGCGCGGAACGCTCATCCATCACTACCGGGTGGACGAAAAAGGAGCGATACGGGACGTCAACCTGATCGTCGCGACCGGGCACAACAACTGGGCGATGAACAAGGGCGTCGAGATGGTCGCCCGGGAGTACATCAAGGGATTCGACGTCGCCGAGGGAGTCCTCAACCGCATGGAACACGTCATCCGCTGCTATGACCCGTGCCTTTCGTGTTCCACGCACGCGGTCGGGAAGATGCCGCTCGCGCTCGAAATCCGGGATGCGCAGGGGCGGACGATCCGGACGTTGAAGAAGGATTGACGGAATCGATATCCATTCCGGATGAAGGGCGAAGGGAGGGGCACGCATGAGGGCGATTGTATGCGGATACGGCAACCCGTCGCGCCAGGACGACGGAGCCGGACACGTTCTCGCTCCAATGATCGCCGCCTGGCTTGAGGAACGGGGCGCCGACGTAAGGCTCGAGTGTGCGCACCAGCTCCTGCCCGAACTTGCGGAGGACCTTGCGGATGCGGATCTTGCGGTATTCGTCGATGCCTCCGTCTCCGGGGAGGATGGGAACGATGCGGAGGACCGGTGGGGCGCGGTGCGGGAACTGGCCCCCGATCCCGTTCTCGAGGGAGCGAACCTGCATTCGATGGGACCGGAGTGGCTCCTCGACCTCATGGACACGCTTCGTCTGCGTCGGCCTCGGGCTGTTCTCGTGACCGTCGCGGGCGTTTCCTTCGACTTCGCCGACGTCCCGACGCCTCTGTGCCTCTCTCGCGCCGGTAAGGCCTTCGACGCGTTCAAATCGTTTCTCGGGCGGCCGACTCCGCCCGGATCCCCCGAAGCCCCGTTCCGGCCGTCGCGGACCTGACGGAAATCGGCGCACTGGTCGCATGAATATGCCCCGAACCGGATGGAGATATCCATCCGGTTCGGGGCTATGCTTTTCCCGGAGATGAAAAGTCGCCTCGCCCGGGGACGTTCCCGAACGGGGCGACGGAAGGAGGAATCACTTCATGCGATTGTGGCGGACGAGTCCGGTGTCCGGAGTGACGCTCGTGAGGGGCGAGGGGACGAGGGTCTGGGATGATCGCGGGAGATCCTACGTGGATCTCCTTTCGGGAACGTGGTGCAACGTTCTCGGGTATGGATGCCCGGAGTTGGTGGAAGCGATCCGCGATCAGGCGGGAAAACTCGTTCACAGCGGGACGCCGTTCGGAACGCGGGAGGTCGACGACGCGCTGGACGCACTGCGGGAGATCGTGCCTCCGAAGCTCGACCGCGTCGTTCTGACGAATACCGGGAGCGAATCGGTCGAACTCGCGCTCAAGATCGCCTGCGCGGCGAGCGGAGGAGCTCCCTCGGCCGTGGTCGGCGGCGGGTACTACGGAGCGACCTCGTATGCGTACTCGCTTTCCGAGGCGGGCAGGAACGCCACCTGGCTGCCCGGAAGCGAATCGACCCTGCGCCTGCCTACGCCGCACTGCGCGCGCTGTCCGAAGCGCGAGACGTGCAGGGGAACATGCCCGTGCCTCGACCCGTTCTCGGACCAACTCGAAGCGGCCGGCGGCCGAATTTCCGCAGTCCTCTACGAACCCGTCATCGGCGGAGGGATCCTGGTCCCGCCCGTCGGATACGGCAAACGGCTCCGGAAGTTCGCCGATTCCTGCGGCGCGCTGCTGATAGCCGAAGAGGTCACGACCGGAATGGGGCGGACCGGAAAATGGTTCGGCTTCGAGCACGACGATATCACGCCCGACATCCTCGTTCTGGGCAAGATCCTCGGGGGAGGACTTCCGGTCGCGGCCGTCGTCACGACGGAAGACGTCGAGCGCAGAAGCGCGGATGTCCTCGGCCGACACGTCCAGTCGCACCAGAACGATCCGTTTTCGGGACGGATCGCTTCGACGGTGATCGGTATCCTCAGCAGGGGAGGGTTCGTCGAACGCGCGCGGGTCGTCGGGGAGCGACTACTCGGAGGACTCCGGAAACTCGCCCGCGAGTTTCCGGCGATCCGCGACGTTCGGGGCCGCGGCGCGATGGTCGGCGCCGAGCTCGCGCCGCAGTACGCCGACCGGGGGCCAGAGCTGTCCCGCGCGCTTCTCGACGCGGGATTCATTCAGGACTTCCACGTTCCGACCTCGACGCTCAGGCTCTTTCCGCCGTTCGTTACGGAAACGGACGATCTCGACGCCTTCACGGGCGCCTTCGGTCGCTCCGCGGCTGCGTTGCTTCGCTGAAAGGCGGCTGCGCGATGTTCGAGAGCACGGATTTCGCCGGGTTGTATCTCGTCGCCTTCGGGCGCCGGACAGTGAATCCTTCGTGGGACCAGAAGATTCCGGAGAACGACGGCTTTTCGCTTGACAGGTGACTAGGAGCGCAGTACCATTCAATCATACCATGCGCTGTTTATAAAATAATGTATTTTTCTGAAAGAAAGGAGGATTCGCCTCTATGTCGAATAGATCGGAAAAATGTCTTTTTTCGTCCATGTTGATGTGCATGCGGTGCGGATCCTCCCCTGGAGCGATCGGCGCCTAGTCGCCGCGTGCGTCTCTCAGGGCCGGGGATCCCGCAGAAAGGGATTCCCGGCTTTTTTTGTGCGCGTACGAAAGGAGGTGGTGGACCGGTGGACGACGACATGTGCGATATGCGCGCGCCGCGAAAAACTAATGAAGGTCCCGGAAGAGACGAAACGCCGTCGCGGTGTCTTCGTGCCGGGCAAACATCAGAAGGAGGAATGATTCTCATGAAACGAACGATTCTCGCTCTTGCGTTCATCCTCGCCGCAGCTTCTTGTGCTCCTGCCGCCGCAGGCCGGATCGTCATCGGGGTCAGTCCGTTCCCGCACGGGGCGATCGCGCGCGTCGCGAAGGACGTTCTCGCGAAGGACGGCTATACGCTCGAAATCCGGGAGTTCACGGACTACGTGACGCCGAACGTCGCGCTCTCGGAAAAGAGTCTCGACGCGAACTTCTTTCAGCACGTGCCGTATCTCGAGAATACCGTCAGGGAAAAGAAGTTCGACCTGACGTGGGTCGCGAAGGTCCACATCGAACCTCTCGGAATGTACTCGAAAAAGATTCGGAACCTCGAAGGATTGAAACCCGGAGATACGGTCGCGATCCCCAACGATCCGACGAACGGCGCCCGCGCCCTGCGCCTTCTCGAGAAGAACGGACTCGTCAGGGTGAAAGCGGGCGACCTCGTGACGGTCCGGGACGTCACGGAGAATCCGAAGTCGCTCAGAATCGTCGAGCTTGACGCGCCGCAGCTCCCGAGAAGTCTCGACGACACGGCGGCGTCCGTGATCAACACGAACTTCGCGGTCGAAGCGGGGCTCCTTCCGTCGAGGGACGCGATCGTGATCGAAGATCCGGACTCCCCGTATGCCAACGTCCTGGCCGTCCGCGCCGGAGACAGGGATTCCGCGGCGGTCCGGGCGCTCGTCGGGGCCTTCACCTCTCCGGAAGTGAAGCGCTTTATCGAAACGGAACTCGTTCCGAAGGGAATCGTCGCCGCATTCTAGCGGCGGATTCGGAGGGACGGATGATTTCCGTCGAACACGTGTGCCGGAATTTCGGGAATCTGAACGCCCTGCGCGACGTCTCGTTTTCCGTCGCGCGGGGGGAAATCTTCGGGATCGTCGGGCATTCAGGCGCGGGAAAATCGACGCTGCTCCGGTGTCTCAACGGTCTCGAACGGTACGGGAGTGGAACGATCCGCGTCATGGGGCGCGAGGTTGCGGGGCTCGGGGAGGAGGAACTGCGCGACCTCCGGCGCGGCATGGGAATGGTGTTCCAGAACTTCGGCCTCATGGAGCGGAAGAATGTTGCGGAGAACGTCGCGTGGCCGCTCGACGTCTGGAAGGTTCCGCGCGACGCGGCGGAGCGGCGGGTTGAGGAACTTCTCGACATCGTCGGCCTTTCGTCGAAACGGGCCGGACGGATCCGCAATCTGAGCGGCGGGGAGAAACAACGCGTCGGCATCGCGCGCGCGCTTGCCCTTTCCCCGGGAATTCTTCTCTGCGACGAGCCGACCTCCGCGCTCGACCCCGCGACGACGGAATCGATCCTCGGGCTCCTCGGAGACATCAATAGGAACCTCGGAGTGACGATCCTCCTCGTAACGCATCAGATGGAGGCGGTCAAGAGGATCTGCGACAGGGTTCTGCTGCTCGACCGGGGGCGGGTGTGCGGCTGCGGGCGTACGGAGGACGTCTTTCTCTCGCCGTCTCCGGAGATGAAGCGATTCGTCCGAGACGATTATGCCTCTCCGGAGGAGGGTGTCTGCGTCAGGGTCGCGTTTCCGCGCGAGGTCGCGGGAGAGAGCGTCGTCTCACGGATGGCCCGCGATCTCGCGATCGATTTCTGCGTGGTCGGAGGGCGCCTCGAACGATATCGCGATACCGTCCTCGGGTTTCTGATCATCAGCGTCCGCCCGGAAGATCTCGAAGGCGTCGCGGGCTACCTCTCGGGGAAGCGTCTTCTCTGGGAGGTGATCGACGATGTGGCGTGAACTCGCGTCCGCCCTGGCGGACACCCTGTATATGGTCTCGGCGTCGACGTTCTTCTCCGTCGTGTTCGGATTCGTTACGGCCGTGGCGATGGTACTGACGCGCCCCGGAGGCCTGCGGCCGAACGCGGCCGCCCATACGGCGCTCGACCTGGTCGTGAATCTTCTGCGGTCCTTTCCATTCGTCATCCTGATGATCGCGATCATTCCGCTGACCCGCTTCCTCGCGGGAACATCGATCGGAAGCACCGCCTCAATCGTGCCGCTCACCGTCGCCGCGACGCCGTTCGTCGCGCGGATCATCGAGGGAAGCCTTCTCGGAGTGGATCCGGACGTCATCGAAGCGGCGCGTTCGTTCGGCGCACGCGACCTCCAGGTGGTTTTCGGCGTCATGGTCCGCGAGGCGACGCCGTCGATCATCCTCGACATCGCCATCGTCGCGGTCAATCTCGTCGGGTATTCCGCGATGGCCGCGGCGCTCGGAGGGGGCGGGCTCGGAGATCTCGCGATCCGGTACGGGTACAACAGATTTCAGACGGATATCATGGTGTATTCTATCATTGTGCTGATCGTCGTCGTCCAGCTCATCCAGCGGACCGGAACGCTCCTCTCGCGGAAGATACGGTGAAAAAAACGTCCCCGCCGTACCTGAACAGGTGCGACGGGGACGTTCCTTTACCCATTCCGTCCGACGAAGGCTCCCATCGCGATGTCCGGCTCCGTGTATCGCTCGACGAGCGATAGGCCCGCGGAGCGGAAGAACGAGACGTATTCCTCCTCCGAGAAGAGGCCGATGTCCATCGTCTGCGTATGGTAGCGAACCTGTCCGTTCTGGCCGATGAGATGGTGGAACGAGACTTCGACGACGAGATCGGAAGAGCGTCGTGTAGGGAAAGAGTGTAGATCTCGGTG
>CALFXN010000337.1 GCA_937957815.1 uncultured Synergistales bacterium | reverse complement strand
CTTCGTCCGGGGCGCGTACTACCGGAGCCACATGCCCGTCCCGGACGATCCGGCGCAGGCCGTCGCCTTCGGTTTCGCCGCGGCGCAGGTTCTCTCCGTTCCGCCGGAGTTCCCGAACGGGAATACGTTCTGGACGATCGTCACGGACGTCGCGGGAAGGCGGATCTTCTTCCGCACGTTGGACAACCCGGCGGTCGCCCGGATCTCGCTCGACGAACTCGCAAAGTCCGCGAAGGTTTCGAGCGAGATCGACCTGCTTCGAACGGACCTTTCCGGCGACATCGGCGCGCTGTTCGACCTCGCCGCCGCCTTCAACCCCGCCGCGATTCCTCCCGCGCCGGACTACGCCCGCGCGTCCGACTGGGCGTCCCTGCCGCCGGAAGCGGACCGCACGAAATCCGCGGACGTCTTCTTCGTCCACCCGACGGCGTTTTTCTTCCCGAACGCATGGAACGAATGCCTCGAATCGAACCGGCAGAACCCTTTGGTCGACGCGGACCTCGCGAAGACGGCCGGCGTCTTCGCATTGACCTGCAATATCTTCGCTCCGAGATATCGCGAAGCGAACATCAAGGTGCTCTCGGCCTCCGAACAGGACAAGTCCCGTGCGCTCGGCGTCGCCTATTCGGACGTCGAAAAGGCCTTCGACTACTACATGGAGCATTTCAATGCGGGGCGTCCCTTCATCCTCGCGGGACACAGCCAGGGATCGAACCTCCTGCTCTGGCTGCTTCAGCGCCGTTTCGGAGACCCGAAGCTCCGCGAACGGCTCGTGGCGAGCTACATCATCGGATGGTCCGTCACGCCGGACGACCTCGAAAAATATCCGCAGCTCGTCATGAGCGATTCGCCGACGCGGACCGGATGCATCATCAGCTATAACACGCAGGCCGTCAGTCCGGACATTTCCATCGCCATCCCCGGAGCGGTCGGGGTCAACCCGCTGACCATGGATACGACGGGCGAGGCCGCCCCGAAGGAACGCAACCTCGGCGCCGTGTTCTTCATCGACGGAAAACGGATCGAAGTTCCGCAGTTCACGGGGGCGCAGACGGTCGACGGCGCGCTGATCGTCCCGCGGCCGGACCGCACCGACCTGGTGCGCGGCGCGGCAAGCGGTTTCTATCATCCCTACGACTACTCCTTCTTCTTCCGGAACCTCGAACGGAACGTAGCGGACCGCGTGGCCGCGTTCCTGAAGGAGCATCCGGGAACGAAATAGCCCCCGACCGTTTCGGGACGAAAAAAAGGCCGCTCCTCATACGGGAGCGGCCTTCGTCATGACCGTGCGGATTGCGCGGGAGGACGGCCCTTACGCTGCGGCGCCTCCCTCGGGCGGGATCTGCCCGCTCTTGGGGTGTTTCGACATGTGGCACGTGAAGAGCATGGCCCCGATCATCGAGGCGTTGTCGAGGATCTCGAGGAGCACGTGGCTCACATGCGGCTCGTAGATGCGGATCTCCGCCGACGCGAGCCCCAGGAGGAAGTAGACGCCCCAGACGGCCGTGATGACGTAGTTCTTCCGCAGGAACCTCGGGTTCGTCCAGAATTCCTGCGGCACGCACTGCTTCGCGTAATCGATCGTGAAGGGACGTTTGAACAGCATGGATCCCCACGCCATGACGTTCATGTTTAACTGGGACAGCATTCCGAGATGGCCGATGACCCACATGTTGGACATCAGGACGACCGCGACGAAGCAGAACGAGAAGAAGAAGATCGTCCCCCAGAAGATGAAGCCGCGCACCCTGCTCCGGAGCGACTGGTACAGAGAGACCGCAAACGCGATAACGAGCGCAGCCTTCAGCATCGTCAGCGGATCCGCGAACGGAAGGATCGACACGATCTTGAGAACGAGCCACGGAGCGAAG
>CALFXN010000336.1 GCA_937957815.1 uncultured Synergistales bacterium | reverse complement strand
TCTCTCCGTCGTGGACGACCGCGACGTCGAATCCCTCCGTCCCGAGATACTCCGCGAGGAGATCGCAGAGTCCATGGTCGTCATCGACAAGCAAGACCCGATCCACAGGGCATCCCTCCCTTGCCCTCTATTGTACCGCTCCCTATCGCTTTGCCCCGGCGTTCGCCCCGTCCGCGCCGGATTTCAGACTCACGAGGACCGTGCAAATGTCCCTGACCTCATCTGAGGAAAGATTTTCGAAGTTTCCGAGCTTTCTTATCGCGAGGGCGACGAACTCGTTGCGGGACATCTCCGGAGCGTCGTCGTCCGCCTCCGGACAGACGAGAAACGACGCGATAGTGCCGGTCAGCGTGCTGATGAAGCCGATTCCGACGAGCATCAGGCACACCGCGACGATGCGTCCCCCGCCCGAAACCGGCGCGATATCCCCGTAGCCGACCGTCGTGGCAGTCACGAAGGCCCACCAGAGCGAATCGTTGAAGCCCATGTTCTCGAAGTGACCGACCGCGACGGCGCCGAGGAGGATCGTCGAGGTCGTGAAGAAGAGGATGTAGTGGAAGTTGTGCCGACGGAAGAACCGGTCGATGTACCTGTGGGTTCGCCCGAATGAGACGAAGAGCCGCAGGAGCCGGACCGCCTGGAACGCCCGCGCGGACCTGAAGATCGTGAAGATCCGTAAGGCCCTGAGTCCCTTGAACAGGGCGTTGAACGGAATGATCGCGACGAGCTCGACGATATGCGTCCGGACGTACGCACGCCGGTCGCGGGCCCGGTAGAGGAACACGAAGTAATCCGCGACGAAAACGGTCCAGATCGCGAGGTCCGCCGCATCGATCATGGAGTCCTGCGCTTCCGTCAGATCGAGACGGTCCTGGACGACGAGAAGCACGACACAGAGAATCGCGAGGAGCACGAGGATACACTCGTAGACCGTCCGCAGCGTCCCTTTTCCGGAATCCATCGCGCACCACGCCCCGATCCTCCCAAAGATGGCGGGAAACGCGCCCCGCCTCCCGGCCCCGGTTCGTATGATACACCACGAACGCGCCTTGGACGCCCGGCGCGACGCCATTCCGAAAAACGGCTTGCGCTCCTCCGCACGCTGTGCGATACTGCTTCGCTAAAGCGGCGCGGGAATCCTCCCCGTTTCGGGATGGCGTGCGCCGCCCCCCGGAACCTTTCAGAAGGAGTGGATGTCATGAAAATTGCGGAAAAGTACCGAAAGGCCGCGCCGTCGAAGATCCAGAAGATCTTCCAGGTCGCCGCGGCGAACCCGGATATCGTGTCGCTCGGCATCGGGGAACCGGATTTCGACACCGAACACGACATCATCGACGAGGCCGCGCGCGCCGCGAAGGCCGGATACACGCACTATCCCCCGATCCAGGGGTACGAGGACGTCCGACAGTCCGTATGCAACTACTGGGGCCGGCGCTACGGCCTGAAATCGACCCCCGACGAGGTTCTCGTCATGGCGGGCGGCGTCCAGTCGCTCCACCTCGCGCTCCAGGCGCTTCTCGAGCCCGGCGGCGAGGTCATCACCCCGGAACCGTGCTTTCCGCCCTACTTCGACCAGATCGCGCAGCACGACGGCGTCGCCGTCCACCTGCCGACGACCGGGGAGGACGGTTTCATCCCGACGCCCGAGGCGATCGAGCGCGCCGTGACGCCGAGGACTCGTGCGCTGCTCCTCTGCTCGCCGAGCAACCCGACGGGCCGCGTCATGACCCGCGCGCAGATGGAGGGCATCGCGGCCGTCGCAGAACGACACGATCTCGTCGTCCTCTCCGACGAGATCTACGATGCCCTCGTCTTCCGCGGGAAACACGTTCCGTTCGCGAGCCTGCCGGGAATGAAGGCGCGAACCCTCACGATGAGCGGACTGTCAAAGAGCCACTGCATGACGGGATGGCGGCTCGGCTACGCGATCGGCCCCGCGGAGCTGATCCGGACCATGTGCCTCATCGCTGCGAACCAGACCTACGGCGTCTGCGCGCCCTCGCAGCGCGCGATGCTCTACGCGCTCGACAGGCACGACGGAAAGATCGCCGAGCGCCTCGCCGCGTTCCGGGAGCGGCTCACCTACGTCGCCGGCCGTCTCAACGCAATGCCGGGCGTCAGCTGCGCGGAGCCCGAGGGGGCGTTCTACCTCTTCCCGAGCGTCAGGGGGACCGGAATGACGAGCGACGCGTTCGCGTGGGAGCTGCTCGAGAAGGGGCGCGTCGCGACGCTCCCCGGATCGGCGTTCGGCGCGTGCGGCGAGGGCTACCTCCGCCTGGCCTGCACGTGCTCGATGGAGAAGCTCGGAGTTGCGATGGACCGCATGGCCAGCTACGTCGAAGGCCTGCGCGCGTAACACGCACGACGGCGAAGGGGCCGGGAGACATCTCCCGGCCCCTTCTTTTTTCTCGTGTTTACTTCGGATCGGGGCGGTAGCGGTACGACGGATGTTCGAGCCCCGTCGGCGGATAGAAGACATCGCCGACGTCGGTGAACCCGAGCTTCTCGACGAGGATCGTCCGCGACGCGACGTTCCTCGGGTTGTGCCCCGCGAAGAGCCCCTTCGCGCCGAGCGCGTCGAACGCGTATTTGATGACGGCGAGCGCCGCCTCGACCGCGTACCCCTGTCCCCACATCGCGCGCCGCAGGTGGAACCCCAACTCGTAGACGCCGTTCGGCAGGTCGTGGGGCCGAAGGCCGCAGCACCCGGCATGGCGGCCGGTCGAGAGCTCGAAGATCGGCCAGTACTGCACGCCGTAGACCTCTCCGTTGCGGATCTCCGTCGCGAGACGGTCGCGAACCTCCTGGTCCGTGAACGCGCCGCTCGCGCAGATGAGCTTCGTTACCTCCGGGTCGCCCCACAGGCCGAACGCGAGCTCCATATCGTTCGCGGTCCACTTCGAAAACCCGAGACGCTCCGTCTTCAGGAAATACTCCCTCATCGCGCGACACCTCCGTGTAAGACCACTATATCATTATCCCCGGCAGACTGGTTGCTCTGACCTGTGTAAACGACGCTACGATTTATTATTAAATATGCATTTATTCTCCACTTCTTCATGACATTATTCCTGTCCAGCCACAATGATCCAATTTTCTTCTTGACATTTCTCGAGAACAAGCGGTAAGCTCCTTCCATGCAATGAGAAAAATCACATGATATGAAATTTGTTACATCATTCTGATTCTCCGCCTCAAATCATCGCTCCCTAACGAGGTGAATTCTGTGAGTGTGAAAGACGAACAACTTCTTGCCTGGATTTCGGAGGAGTTTTATTGCAAAGGGATCAGCCAGGTCGATCTCGCAAAGAAACTGCGTACCTCGAAAGCAACTGTCAGCAGACTGATTCAGAAGGCCGTGGCGGAAGGAATCGTTCGTTTCGAGATTACCGTTCCACGACAAAACAACGTTCAGCTTGAAAAAGAACTCGAAGAGGTTTTTGGCATCAGCCGTGCGGTCGTCATCAACACAAACCTGTTGGACGAGCAGGACAAAATGGACCACGTCGGCAGGATCGGCGCGGAATTTCTGCCGACTTTCCTCAACGACGGCGATATCGTGGGGCTTTCGGGAGGGCGAAGCGTGAATTCTCTCGTGAAGCACCTTGCACAGGAAGACTGTACAAAACAGATTGAAATCACGCAACTCTCCGGCGTGTATTCCGAACAGGCGCCCCAGAACAGCTCGCTCTACGCGGCGGAACACATGGCCCGAAAATTCGGCAGCAAATGGCATCCGCTGCTTCTTCCCGCCGTCATGGGTTCCGTTCACTCCAGAGACGTTCTCATCAACGACCCTGCCTTTAAAAAATCGTTCGGCATCTTCGAAAAAATCAACGTAGCCGTCCTCGGCGTCGGTTCACTCCTGGGCGACGTCCCGGATTCCGACCTCTATAGAACCGGGTACCTCGAAGAAGACGAACTCCAGAAACTGAAAAAGCAGGGAGCTGTCGGCGTCATTTTGTCCAATTTCATCGATGCAGACGGCAACCCTGTCCCATCAAGCCTGAAGGAACGCATCATTTCCATGAGTCTCGATCAGCTTAAGGCAGTTCCCTTCTCGATAGGCGTCGCCAATGGTCCGGGGAAAGTCCTTCCGGTTCGGGCCGCTCTCAAGGGCGGCTATTACAAGAGCATCATCACCGATTCCGAGACTGCCGCGTCTCTTCTGGAAAACAAATAGCATCACGGGCAAAAACCACAGGGAGGCATCATTTATGATCGATTTGCGAAGCGACACACTGACAAAACCATCACTAGTCATGCGAACCGCCATGGCGAACGCCGATGTGGGAGATGACGGGCGCGTCGATTCCAATAATCGGGGGGAAGATCCCACAGTCAACAGGCTGCTCGATCGAGCCATGACCACACTCGGCAAAGAAGCCGCACTCTTTCTTCCAAGCGGAACCATGGGGAATCTCTCCGCCATGATGGCGCACTGCGAACTGGGCGAATCCGCAGCCGTTGCTGACTGTCTGCATATCCTTCGTAGCGAAAGGGGCGTGTTCAATACTCGCCCGGGCGGCATCCGGGCCATGAGATACGCGACGGACAGCTACGGAACTCCCGATCTGAGATCTCTTCGTTCTTTGCTCGAAAAACGAGCGGTCCACGTCGTATGTGTCGAAAATACCAACAACTTCTGCGGCGGCACGTGTATCAGCCTGGCGGATATGCGCGCGACGCACGACGTGTGCCGTGAATTCAACACGCCGCTCCATCTCGATGGCGCACGCATTTTCAACGCGGCTGCCGCGCTCGGCACGACCGCGGATAAAATCGCGGCTCACGCGGACTCGGTTATGTTCTGTGTTTCCAAGGGACTCGGCGCTCCCGTCGGCTCATTGTTATGCGGAAAACCGGACTTTATCAGGAAGGCGCGCGATATGGCGAAGCTTCTGGGCGGAATCATGCGCCAGTCCGGTGTCATCGCCGCCGCGGCGCTTGTCTCTCTGGACGGCGCATACGAACACGCCGTCCGCGATAACCGCAGTGCAAAACTGCTCGGCGCAAGCATCGTACAGGCACATGGAAAACTTCGAGTCGATCCGGCATCGGTACAGTCGAATATGGTGAAGGTCTTCGTGAACGAGACGGGAAAGAATGCGAAAGAGGTTATAGCGGACCTCAGGAATCTCGGCGTTCGGGTCGGCAACGTGGATGACGAGTCGTTCCGTCTGGTTCTTCACTGCGACGTCACCGACGAGGAGGTGACGCGCGCCGCCGAAATCATTGCGAGGTATTCTGCGTCGCTGTAAGCGCCGGGCTCTATCGCCGGAAACACGAAACACCACTTTATGAGGAGGGATTGCACGATGAGAGCACGAATTGGACGTACCCGTTTCGCAGGCGTCGCGTTTTGGGGAATTGCCGCGCTCCTGCTCTTTCCGTTTGTTTCAGTCGCAGAC
>CALFXN010000335.1 GCA_937957815.1 uncultured Synergistales bacterium | reverse complement strand
TTCAACGTGACCGTCAACGAGACGCACTGCTCCTGGCCCGGGCACGAGGCGGTCTTCTGGGCGAGGGGCGACGGGGGCGACCGCTTGCGCTTCGTCCGCGTCGCGAAGGCGGGAGCCGATTTCGGCGGCGTCGCCGTCGGGATGACCACCGTCGAACTCTCCGAGATCCTCGGGGAGCCCGAAGAAAAGCAGTCCGACACCTGGCTCTACACGGACGGCCGCGTCGACTCGCTCTCATTCGGCATCCGCGGCGGGAGGGTGGCGTCGATGGAATACGCGAGGGCGCTCTTCGAGTGACGCAGAGGCCGCAACCGGATCGCCCTTCGGGGTCCCTGCTCCGCGTCGTCGCGTGGGCGTGCGTCGTCGCGGGCGCGGGCGTTCTCGCGTGGCTCGCGGTCCAGTACGCTCTTCTGACATTCGTCCTGACAGACGCGGCGAATGTCGATGTCCCGTTTCGGGTGTTCATTGAAGGCCTGACGGCGGTTCTCGTCTCGAGAATCGCCGTCGCCTCAGCGATAGTCCTTGCGGTCGGCGCCGCGATCCTGAAGTTCGTGCGCTGACGTCAGCACTCGATCCCCGTCCGCGCCTCCACGCCCCTTGTGTAGTAGTGCTTCACCTCGTACATCTCGGTCACGAGGTCCGCACGCCCGAGAACGCGCGGGTCTGCCTTCCGTCCCGTGATCACGAGTTCCGCGTCGCGCGGCTTGCGGTCCATGAGGTCGAGGAGTTCGTCGGCCGAAAAGAGGCCGAAGTGCGTCGCGATGTTCGCCTCGTCGAGGATGAAGAGCCTATAGCCGTCGCCGCCCCGGTCGAACATCCTCCGAAGTTCGTCGAGACCGGCCCGGGCGGCCGCGACGTCTTCGTCCTCGGGCGTCCTCCGGATGAAGCAGCTCCTTCCGTACTGTCGGACTGTCACGAGGCCGGAAAGGCGTTCGAGCGCCGCGATCTCGCTGTAGCGCATCCCCTTCACGAACTGCGCGATGAAGACGCGCAGTCCCGCCCCGGCCGCGCGCAGCGCGAGCCCGAGCGCCGCCGTCGTCTTCCCCTTGCCGTCGCCCGTGTAGACGTGGATGTAGCCCCGCGTCCAGTCCGCCGCGTCAGACATCGCGTTCCCTCCGTCTTTTCCGCGCGCGTTGCAGCAGCAGCGGGATAACCGACAGCGCGACGAACGCAGACGCAACTCCGGTCGCACATCCGCCACCGCCGCTTCCGCCGGCGACCGTCGGCACAACGGTCGGACCCGAAGTCGGCGACGGAGTCGGCGTGGGAACAGCCGTCGGAGCGGGCGACGTCGCCGTGATCGCGTCGACGATCGCCTGTCCGAAGAGCGGGGCGACGCGCGCGCCGAACGCCGCATTCGGGTGCG
>CALFXN010000334.1 GCA_937957815.1 uncultured Synergistales bacterium | reverse complement strand
GCCTCCGCCGAGCAGCGTCGAGTTCGCCGCGTTGACGATGGCGTCGACCCGCAGCGTCGTGATATCCGCCCTGATCGCTGTGAGCGTCATGTATCCGTCACCTCCGTCTTGATTGCATCACGGCCCGTCGCCTTCAGGATATTCGCAACAAGTCTGTAGACCGTCGTTACGCCTGGATTTCGGGGCCAATCTTCGCACGGAGGCGTATCGCGTTTTCTGGCCCTTTCGACCGCCGTTTCGATCAACTCTCGCTGGAATGACCTGATTCCGATGCTCTTGTCGTAGTTCGGAAGATGTTGCCTCAATCGATCAAGGCAACATTGCATGCCGTCGATTCTCGATCCGTCGTCGAAATGCAGCAACAACCAGTACTCGAATCCCGGATTGCTGACCGCAATGCCATGATTTTCCTTTTCCGAAGACCACGAGTACAGCTGGGATAACTGAATATCAGTCCATTTGTCCGTATCGACGATGAGCCACGCTTCATCCGTTTTTTTCAGCCCTTTTTTCTTGAGATGCCGCGCCATCCTCTCCAAAACCTGCACCGGAGAGCTTTTGCTTCCGCTTCTGATACACTCGATGTGAACGGCGCAATCGCCATCGTTGAAGATCGAGAAATATTCCGGTTCGGTCCTTTTCCCCTCGGTTGCCAGGACAAAGAGTTTCCTGTAAGGCCTTTCACCCGACGGACGCTGAAAGGATCGTCGCTTTTTCATCAGTCATTTCCGCTCCCGTCGTCCGCTCTTTTCGAACACGCGCCGCAGAAGAGGATTTTCGGAATTCCCCCGAGCCGCCCTTGAAGGTAACTCTTGCGAATATCCTTGTCGTACCGAACATCCTTGTATTCGCTGAACGAATACAGTCGCGATTCTCCAAGAGCGTTTCTCTCAGTGACCCACATTTCGTCACGACGAAGCATGTCTTGATCCATCTGAAGCACGTCATGCGTCGTGAAAAGAAGTTGTGTGCGACTTTCGGGCGAACAGCCGCCCAAGTACATTTCGAGCAGGCGACGCGTCAAAAGTGTATGCAAACTGCGGTCGATCTCGTCGATGACAACCACCTTGTTATTTTCGGATGAAAGAGCCAGAAACGCGGGAAGCAGATCGATAACACGCCGTGTGCCATCAGATTCGTCGCGTAGCTCGAATGGAACATCAGATCCTTTCACTCTTGGATGAAATGCGACAAGCTTCTGTACCTGAAGTTGCTTGTTTTTCCTTGTGACCAGAAAACACTCGCCTCGTGGTCCCGAATCAATGCGAGCAGCTACGTTTTCCTTCACATCTTCCTCCAGCTTGGTCTTCACCTCGTCGGGAAGAGGTAATAGTTCAAAAGAAATATTTTCTCCACCAAGATGGCTAATTCCGGTATCAAATTGCAACAAAATTTCGCACATAGTAGCATTCAGAAGGTTCTCCCTGTCAAGAAACTGTTCAAATGATTGGAATCTTGATTCGGGAGTAAGTAGTAAGAGTGAATCCCTGAACCAGGAATACACCGGGGAAAAAACTTCCACTTTTTGTGAAACCGAGTTTGTAAGGAACAACTGATTGTCTCTGGTCCCTCTGAAAACGACGCGAAGAGTGTCGTCCTTGCCGAGGGATTCGCAAAAATTGGGTTCCCCATCACGACGATCGAACAGAATTTTCTCGGCAGAACTCGTTATTTCGACAAGCTTTTCCTCAATAACTGCGCTACTTGTTACCGCAAACACATATTCGTAGATCGTTTCACCGATAAGAAGCTCGAAACTAAACCGAACAGGATGTTCTCGACTGTCCTCATCAAGCCGAAATGTTTGGACCGGAATCAGGCTGTCTGGTTGCGTCACTCCGACGACAAATTTTCTCGCGAAGCTTAGCGCTTTGAAGAAATTGGTTTTCCCGGAAGCGTTGCCACCATATACAGCGGCGATGGGAAGAATCCCCATCCTGTACTTTTCTACGCGCGAAACACGTTCCCTATGCTGGCGCTCCCGGCTTGCGATCATTGAAAGCTCGGCCTTCCCGCGGAAAGACATCCAGTTCTCAACCGAAAAACTGACGATCATATCATCATTCCTCCAAAACGCTATTTTCTCACTTCATGGAGAAAATATAGAGCCCTTTCGGGTCAAAAGTCAAATTTTGGGAGAAAAAATCTCTTTCGATGTCATGTGCATTTCGATGGTCTCCCCGTTATCTCTGTAATGACGCAAAAACCAGTTCCCGGCCGCAACAGGACCGTATCAGTCCGGGGAGCATGCGGGCGACGAGGATGTCCTTCATCCGCGTTTCCGGTGACAGGTCCGCGTAGGGCTTGAGGTCGGCGTGCTTCAGGTTCTCCCTGTCGGTTTGGGGCGCGTATTCCCACCCCGCGAGGATGCGTTCGGCCTGCCAGCGGTCGTGCTCGGCCTCCGCGAAGCGTTCGACGGTCTCTTCCTGGAAAACGCCGGAGCGGGCCATATCTTCGATCACTCGTTCGGCGGCGCGAGCGTCGAAGTCCGGGGCGATCCGGAAGATGCGAGCGCCGCATCCGCTCGACCGGAACGTCCATCCGAAGCCACGAAGCCGCTCGACCAGCGCTGCCGCCCGATAGCGGCTCGACCAGCGGAACGTTTCCTTCTGCCGCGCCCAGAAGTATTCCTCGAGGCTTCCGCACTTCTGTTCCCGGGCGTCCGTGATGGCCGCGTCCAGCGCCACGGAATCGAGGTCGTGCATCCGGGAGAGCGCGTTGAGCAGCATCGCGAGGCGTTCGTTCTGCGTCTCGTCGTGGACGTATTCGTCCAGACCGCCGAAATAGTGGATGTTCTTCCAGATCTGAACGCCGTCGATGTTCCGGCTCTCGTCGAAGCGCTCCTTGAGGGCACGCAGTCCCGTATGCCCCTCCTGGCGGATCAGGACCGGAATTTCCGATTTCTTTATTTCGACCGGGAGGGCGAGCGCCGCGGACATGGCCCTGTCGACGTCGGAAAAACAGATTACGACGGTCGTCATCTGCCGGTCGTCCCGGTAGAGGGCCTTCAGGAATGCGGTGGTCCGCGGCGATTCGAGCGAGTCTGCGACGAATTCGATGTCGATGTCGCGGAGCGTGCATCGTCCCGTTTCGTCGAAGGCCGGAAAGTGGCTGACGAACGCGTCGCGCTCGCGCTCGACGTCCGTATCGATGACGGTGATTTTCGTTTTCGCCCCGTTGGCGTAGTGGCACACGCGGATCGCCTCGACGGCGAGCGCCTGTCCCATCCTGCCGAATCCGGCGATGACGAGGTGGACGGCATCCCCCCGGGCCAGCCGATCCGGAGCGTAGGCGAGGGCTGGGAAGAGGTGCTCGTCCCCGTCCTCGGGGATCGTGCTCCAGAGTCGCTGCGCCCACTCCTCGTGGAAGTTGAACAGACGGATGTTCAGGTATTTCCGGTCGGATTCGGAGAAGTAGTCGCTGCCCTGCATCATGTTGAAGATATACAGGTCGTAGATATGGAAGAAACAGTCGATCGCGTGCGGTGGAGGGGTCGTCCCGAGAAAATCGAGGATCTTGACGGCCGTTTCGATGTTCCTGCTGTCGCGTGACGGGTCGTCCGCGTCGCCGAGGATGTAAAGCCTCGCCGCCCTGTCGGGCGACAGGCCCGCGATTTCCTCTTCGTCGCCATAGTTCCCGTTGTAGAGGAAAAGTCGCCTGTTGCGGCCGATGTCGGCGGCGGCAAGCTCCTTCCGGATGCGTTCCGTCGGAATCGACGAAAGGACGACGATCCGGCCGTCTTCTCCCATGTTTTTCCTGAGAATTCCGGGGGCGGTTTCGTCCCAACCGAGGATGGCCGTGTATCCGCCGCCGAGCCAACATCGCCGTTTTCCTTCGCGGCCGTCCCGGGCGAGTCTCGCCCCGATGTTGACGCTCTGCGCGATGAAGAATCCGGCGAGCGGGATAAGCCCCGCATACCACGATCCCCACAGGATGAAACCGACGATGAAAAGTCCCGCGAGCGCGGCGGCGATCTGTGCGGAAACGCTTTCCTTGATGAGTCTGTTGAACGTCAGATAGCTCCGGCTCCGTATCTTCGGCATCGCAGAGCGCTCCTTTCGCGTTCGACGTCGCGATACGGTCATTATACCGTCGGCAGCGGGCAGGGGGCAGCCGCGGCCGGCCGCGCGCCGCAGGAAAACGACTCGGGGGACAGGAATCGTCCTCCGGCCCCCCGAGTCGTCGTGTGTACGAAAACGTCACTTGATCGTCCGGTCCAGCGTTGTCTTGTTGTTGGTTTCGTTCGATTCGGAGACCGTGCCCGTGCAGTCTGCGGTCAGCTCGTAGAAGAAGGATCCCATGACACCGGTATCCACGGCGATCGAAACCGATTCGCCGGATTTCAGCGCCTTCACGGACACCTGTTTGTTCGCGAGCTGCTTGGAGCCTCCGCCCGACCACAGCCGCACCTGGACGCACAGGACGCTCGCCGGGGCCGTGCCGACTCCGCTGTTCACGACCTTCGCCCGGACGATCTTCGCGTTCGACTGGTCGATATGGACATCCGAGACGACGAGGTCGGGGAGCAGCGGCTTCACGTTCAGCTGCGCGGTCGCCGGTCCCTTCTGCACCGTGAGCGTGTACTTCACCGTAATGCAGGTCTTTTCGCTGATCGGCTGCTTGATATCCACGTTGCCGCCGCCGGCCGCCACCACGAAGCACAGCGTCGAACCGTTTTTCGCGGAATCTGAAACGGTATAGGTCTTCGAGAACGTCACCGTTCCGATCTGTCCGGGCGTCGGATATTTCACCGTCTGGAGCTCGGTCGTCCACATCGTGCCGCCCAGATAGACCGACACGACGGGGGCCGGATTCTGATACGCCACCTGGGCCGTAAAGGTCAGCGCGTCTCCGGGTTTGACCACCGGAGACGGTGTCACCGACAACGTCGCCGAGACCGCATACGCGGAACTTGCCATACCGAGGAGAAGCAACGCGAGCACTCCCGCAACCCGCGCACGCCGGGCCGAAAATCGAATTTCACTCACCGCGGTTCACCTCCGGTCTTTTCGTAGAAGCCGCATATCACCGTTTCACTGACACCGCCGCATTTCCCGCGTCTCGCCAGGACGACCGCGCACCTCCTGCGTCGTCCCCCAAACACCTCCTCCTGCGTCGGCGCGCGCAGTCGCCGGGTTCGGAGATTCCCGTTCCGTGACGTATTATTGTACCTCTATTCCGTCTCTTCTTGACTTTTCAGGGTTTCGGGGGCGGTATTCCGGGGAGTCACGGGAAGGGAGAATCGTCGGGCGACGGGGCTATGCGTCTTCCCGGAGAGCGGCCGTTCCGTCCTTGCCGCCGATGAATGGCCGGCATTTGCCGCAGAAAGAACAGTGGACCTCGTGGACCCTGTCTTCTTCGAGCCCCCAGCGGCGAAGTTCGGTGAACACCGTGAAGATGCTCGCGCCCATGTCCGTCAGCGAGTATTCGACGCGCGGCGGCACTTCCGCGTAGACCGTGCGCACGATCAGGCCATCGCCTTCCATCTCGCGGAGCTGTTGCGTGAGCACCTTCGCGCTGACGGCCGGGATCTGCGCACCGAGCTGCCCGTAGCGCAGCGGCCCCTGTGAAAGTTCCTTGAGGATCAGCAGCCGCCACTTTCCGTTGATCAGCGAGAGCGTACATTCGATGGGGCACTTTCCGTTCATTCGAACACCTCCGTGTCCTGTTGCATCACATTACATACCTTCAGGTAGGCAAGGTTACCAAAAGGTGCATACTTGCGAAAGGAATGTAATGTGCGTACAGTACCATCAGCAGCTGCGAAAAACAATACGGGTCTTCGAATACGGCGGAGGAGATGATTTTCCATGAAAGACATAACGATCGGTATCGTTCGCGACGGGAATATAGAGCAGTGCAGGGATCTCTGCGACGAGCTGATGGCGTTCCAGAAGGCGAAGGCGACGATTTCGCCCGAGTGTTTCGACCCGATGAACTTCGATACGCGGATGAAGCGGAGCTGGCAGCACGCGCTCGACCGTCAGCTCATAGTCGCGAAGGACGGCGATATTCCCGTAGGGTACGTCTTTTCGACGATCGAGAGCGTCGGAGAGGGACGTGACGCGATTCCGGACTGGGCCCCGAAGGTCGAGAACGGAAAGGGGTTCTACCCGGACTGGCCCGATTTTCCCTCGAAGGTCGGCTGTCTGAGCAACCTGTATCTCCGCGACGGATACCGCCACATCGGGCTCGGGTCGAAACTGTTCGACCTAGCGATGGAATGGCTCGAAAGCTTCATGGACGTCCCCGTCGTTTTCATCTACATCTCGAACGGCAACGACGAGGCGCTCGATTTCTACCTCAAACGGGGTTTTACCTTCAGTCA
This sequence comes from uncultured Synergistales bacterium, assembly GCA_937957815.1. GTDB lineage: Bacteria > Synergistota > Synergistia > Synergistales > Aminobacteriaceae > CALFXN01. The sequence continues at coordinate 1,085 of CALFXN010000334.1, read as the reverse complement.
TGACGTCTTCGGCGGGTTCATCAAGGCCGTGTACACGTTTGTGGACTCGTCGCACAGGAGGTGCGTGACGGGGAGGGGCGGAACGGCGCGGCAGACGGGCGGCGTCAGTCTCCTTCGATATCGAGAAGGACGAATGTGACGTTGTCGGCGCGCCCCGCCCGGCGCAGGGCGTCGGCGAGACTCGAAGCCGCGTTTTCCGCTTCGGAAAGAGACGCGCATCGCCCGAGTTCGTCGTGAGGCAGCGCCTCCCAGACGCCGTCGGAACAGACGAGCAGCCGCCCGGAAACGTCCGGCAGGTGTGCCGCGTAGAGCCTCGGCGGAGTCGTCCCGGCCATGACGGCCGAGGTGACGCGGTTTCGCATCGGGTGGACGCGCATCTCCTCGTCGGTGATCGTTCCCTCGTCGCGCAGACGCTGCACGACTGAGTGGTCGTGCGTGACCTTCCGGAAGTTTTCGTCGCCGCAGCGGTACACACGACAATCCCCGACGTTGAAAGCGAGTACGGATGCTTTCCGGACCAGGACTCCGGCCGCCGCTGCCCCCATGCCGCGCATCCCCGGGGTTTCTTCCGCCATTTCGTTCATCCGCCGGTGCGCACGCGTCACCATGCGGCCAAGACGGACGGGGTCGTCCTCTTCGCCGAGGGCGCCGGCGAACGCGCGCGCCTGGTCGCGGATCGCTTCGAGCAGAACGCGGCACGCGACCTCGCCGCAGGCGCAGCCTCCCATGCCGTCGGCGACGATAAAGAGCGCCGGGGTCTCGAACGGCCCCGCGACGCCGCTTTCGGGGCAATCCATGTCGCCGGTGACGACGCGTCCGTCGATCAGGAGACCGTCCTCGTTGTCCGAGCGGACGTCCCCGGTATTCGTGAAGAACGCGTACCGGACGCGGAACACTCGGAGGCGCCTCCCGCGCTAGGGATTGTCCCCGAGCTGCGCGTAGAGGTCGTCGACGGATTTCCTCGCGGCTTCCGTCTCCTTTTCGTCCGCCTCCCACGTGACCCGCAGAACCTGCCCCTCTCGAACCTCTTCCGGAAGCCACTCCGCCGGAAGGGTCACCGCAACCGACTCGTCCTCTCCGAGCAG
>CALFXN010000333.1 GCA_937957815.1 uncultured Synergistales bacterium | reverse complement strand
TCTGACGACTTCGCCCTCACCGAGAATATGAGGCAAATGCCGACCGATGGACGGAAGCGCGGGAAGACGGACTCCGCCATCGATGATCCCCTCGAGCGTGAGAAAATTCATCCACGTCCGTATCGACGCGATTGCCCGTTGCTGGCTCGACGCGGCTTTGCCTTTTTCGGAAAGTGATCGCTGGAAACGGAGAAGAAGATTTTCGTCCGGCGGTATCGGTTCGCGGTGCATGGTTTCACAGAACCGGAACCATGCAGTTATATCGGAACAATAGGCTTTCGCCGTGTTCTCGCTCAATCCCCGTTCGAAAAGAAGAAAAGCCCTGAAAGGCGACATTCTTTCATCCATGGCGCAATGAAGAAAGGAGGGGGCGAATTGCCCCCTCCTACAAAGTATTCAGGAGCCAGCAAAGGGCGGAAAATGTTTTTCCGTCGAGGATTTCGCCGTGGCGGAGCATTTCCGGAATACGCGAAACCGGGACTCGGACGGTTTCGATGAACTCGTCGTCGTCCGCCTCAAGCCGCGAAGGCGTAAGGTTTCTCGCAACGAACAGCACGAGAAGTTCCGTGCTGAAACCCGGAGAGGAGTACAGACGCGCAACTTCCGACAACTCGCCCTTGAAGCCGACCTCCTCCTGAAGTTCTCTCTGGGCAGCCTCGAGAAAGTCCTCGTTCTCCTCGACGATTCCGGCGGGAACCTCGAGCAGGAATTCTCCCGCGGCGTACCGGTACTGACGGATCAGAAGCACCTCTCCATCGTTGACGAGCGGAACGACGCATACCGCCGGCCGATGCTCGACAACCTCACGGATCGTACGCTTTCCCGAAGGAAGCCGCACGGAATCGACTCGGAGGTTGAGTATTTTTCCGCGGTATACGGTGGTATTGGAAAGAGGTGTTTCTTCTCCTGTCATCGTCATTATCCCTTTTTTTGTCCCTGAACGATGCTCTTTCCCTGGGAAAACGCTTCGAGATTCATCGGGAGGAACTTGGGCTTTTTCGTCCCGAGTTTATCCTTTATGGTCTCGATGCAGGCATCTTCCTTGACGAGATCGGATGCCCCCACGACAGCCCCGAGACCTACGATGTTGGCCACCTTGTCGCTGCCGAGCTTCTCAGCGGTCGAATTCATCGGAACGGCGAGAACGGTGACATCGGTCCTCGGGCGATCGTATTTCACGAGATCGCTGTTGTAGATCAGGATGCCGCCGGGCTTCGCGGAGTGCTCGAACTTCGTGAGGGACGGCTGGTTCATGATCACGACGACATCGGCTTCGGAAACAACGGGCGAAGCGATCTCGTCTTCACTCAGAATGACCCCGCAATTCGCGGTGCCGCCGCGCATCTCCGGACCATACGAGGGAATCCACGTGACGTGAAGCCCCTGGGTAATTCCCGTATAGGCAACGAGTTGTCCGAGAACCATTACTCCCTGTCCGCCGAATCCCGCCGCAAGTAGTGTTCTGTAAAAGGGAGCCATCGTTCCAGCCTCCTACTCGAAGTCCTTGTAGACGCCCAGCGGATAATAGGGCATCATGGACGAAATCGTCCAGTCGAATGCTTCGACCGGGCGGAGCCCCCAGTTTGTCGGACACGACGAAAGAACTTCGACAAGCGAAAACCCCTTGCCGTCGACCTGGTTCCGGAAGGCCTTCTTAATCGCCTGCTTCGCCTTGATGATGTACTTCGGCTGAGCTACACTGACACGCTCGATGTATCCGGGAGACGCCAGGGAGCTCAGAAGTTCACATATGCGAATCGGATACCCGTTCACCTTCGCGTCGCGCCCGAGCGGGCATGTAGTCGCCTTCTGGCCGATAAGGGTCGTCGGAGCCATCTGACCTCCGGTCATTCCGTAGATCGCGTTGTTGATGAAGACCACGGTGATGTTTTCGTTTCTGTTTGCAGCGTGGATGATTTCGGCCATTCCGATCGACGCGAGATCGCCGTCGCCCTGATACGTGAACACAACCCTGTCGGGACGGACGCGTTTCAGTCCGGTCGCGGTCGCAGGCGCACGCCCATGAGCCGCCTCGCAGAAATCTACGTCAATATAGTTGTACATCAGCGCCGCGCATCCGACTGGCGCAACTCCGATCGTCCTGTCCTGAATCCCGAGCTCATCGATGACTTCACAGACGAGTCGATGTGCGATCCCGTGTCCGCAGCCGGGACAATAATGCGAGAAGACGTTCGGCATCCAGGATTTCGGCCGTTCGTAAACCTTGACTTCCTTCATCACAGACACCCCTTCCGCTAACCCAGGATCTTCAGGCATGCGTCCTCGATTTCCTTCACAGAGGGAGACATGCCGCCGGAACGCCCGTAGAAAGAAACGGGATACGCGCACTTGGTCGCGATCTTGACGTCGTCGATCATCTGGCCGCAGTTCATCTCGACGACGAGAATCCCCTTCGCTGATTTCGGAATGGCCTCGTATGCGCTGTAGGGGAACGGCCAGAGTGAAATCGGGCGAACCATTCCGACCCTGTATCCCTTGCTCCTCAGGTTCGTCAGAGCGGAGCGGGCGATACGCGCAGTGGTCCCATACGCCGAGATGACGAGATCGGCATCATCGACCATCACATTCTCCGAACGTCGCTCGCTATCCACGATGACGGCGTATTTCTTCTGGAGATTCCTGTTGTGCTCCTCGAGTTCCTCGGGAGCCAGATAGAGACTCTTCAGATGGCTTCTCTTGCCGCCCCGTTCAGGCATGTAGCCGAGCGCCCACGTGGTGTTGTCCGGAAGGCCTTCGGTATGATGCGGTTTTATCTCGACCGCTT
>CALFXN010000332.1 GCA_937957815.1 uncultured Synergistales bacterium | reverse complement strand
GACGTCGAGTTCCTCTCGATGGGACTCATGGAAGGAGTCACCGCGATGCTCGCCGGAAGCGCCGATGCGGCGCTCGCGGCTGGGGCGGCCGTTCCGAAGGCGCAGGAACAGGGGGCCCGGATCCTAGCGACGGGGAAGGGACTCCTCGACGCGAGTACGGCCATCGCGGTCGGCGGACAGTTCTTGAAGGAACATCCCGAGCTCGTCGCGCGCTTCATGAAAGTTCACAAAGGCGCACTCGCGTTCATGAAAGAAAACGAACGGGAGGCGCTCCGCCTCACGGCGGAGGAAACGGGACTCACGCCCGAAGCCGTTTCGGCGATGTACCCGCTCTACGACTTCGACGTGACGATCCGTCCGTCGGATATCGACGATCTCCGGAAGACGCAGGAGTTCCTGATCGAAAACGGCATGATGGAAAAGAGGGTCGATATCGACTCGCTCGTCGTCTCCATCGACGCCGGAAACGCGAAGTAGCGGGGATTTCAAGGGAATGCGCTCCGTGTCCGAAGCATAAGGGCCAGATCACCCGGAATCCACGGAAGGAGCGGAGGTACATGGAACGTATTCCCGCAGGCGTCGCGCCGCACACGGACGTGCCTGTGCAGCTTCAGGGAGAAATGCCGCAAGAGATGGGACCGAGGGAGCCAGGGAGACTTTCCGGCGAAGACGTTCTCGAACGCCTTCGCAAGGCCCTCGCGGAGATCGACGACGAACGCCTCGCGATCCTCGACCGGCACCACGAAATGGTTGCCAAGTCACAGAAGATGACCATGGAATACATCAGGAAAAAACTCGCCGAGAAACGGATCTTCGATGCCGAACAGCTCGACGACGCCCTCCTTGAAAAGGCGATCGTCGAACGTATCAACTCGAGAAACCGTCTCGAGGAGGACGCGCTCAAAAGAAACCTGAAAGACGGATAGCCCGTCTCCTTTCAGAGATACCGTAATTGCCTCGGACCCTCCCGTCGTGACTGCGGTTACTTGACAGAGTTTTAATCAGAATATTACTATCTCTATAAATATTTGAGACTCAATTGAAAAGGCGGCGAGTGCGATGTTCGATCTGCTGTTCAGCCCCGTGCGAATCGGGCGGGTCGAGATCCGGAACCGCGTTGCGATGACGCCGATGGGCGTCAACCTCGGCGCGTCCGGAGGCGGCGTTACCGACGACATCATCGCGTTCTACGAGGCCCGGGCCCGGGGAGGGGTCGGACTCATCGTCAGCGAACTCTGCCGCGTCATGGACGGGGCAGGGGCCGCAGACCCGTGCCAGCTCTCCGTGCGGAGCGTCTGCGACGTCCCCGGACTGGCGCGGCTCGTCGACTCGGTGCGAAAGTACGGCGCGAAGGTATTCCTCCAGCTGCATCACCCCGGACGCGAGGGGCACGCCGCGATCGGCGGCGAACAGCCCGTCGCGCCGTCCGTCGTCGAGCATCCCGGCGGCGGCGAAATGGCCCGGGAGCTGACGATTCCGGAGATCGAACGCATCCGGGATGCGTTCGTGAATGGCGCGTTCGTCGCGAAAATGGCGGGAGCGGACGGCGTCGAGATTCACGGAGCGCACGGCTACCTCGTCAACAGCTTCCTGTCGCCCTACCTCAACCGGCGGACCGACCGCTACGGCGGGAGCTTCGAGAACCGGATGCGCTTCCCGCTCGAGATTCTCGCGGGAGTCCGGAAAGTCTGCGGCCCGGACTTTCCAGTCGGGTTCCGGCTCTCGGCCGACGAATTCCTCGGGGACCGGGGGAACGATCTCGCCGCCACGTGCCGGATCGCCGCGGAACTCGAAAAGGCCGGCGCCGATTTCCTCGATATCAGCTGCTCCATCCCCGACAGCCCGAAGGCCATCGTCTGCATCGAGCCGGGGACCTTCGAACAGGGCTGGAAGAAGTACATGGCGGCGGAAATTCGGAAACACGTGACCATTCCCCTCATCGCGGTCGCGAACGTCAAGGAGCCCGAAGTCGCGGAGGCGATCCTCGAAGAAGGCTGCTGCGACATCGTCGGAGTCGCGCGCGCCCACCTCGCTGACCCCGATTGGTGCAACAAGGCGAAGGCGGGAAAGAGCGAAAGCATCACCAAGTGCATCGGCTGTCTCGCGTGTTTCGACGAAATCTGCCATCTGCGGCACGTCAAGTGTGCCGTCAATCCCAAAACGGGACGGGAACGCGAATTCGCCCGCCCGGAGCGCGACGGCACCGGACGGACCGTCGTCGTGGTCGGCGGCGGCCCGTCGGGATTCACCGCCGCGCGGGTTCTTCGCGAACGCGGCTTTCGGGTCGTGCTCTTCGACGGCTCCCCGAGGCTCGGAGGCATGCTGAACGTGGCGGACAGGGGCCTCGGCAAGGAAAAGATCACGCGGCTCGTCGACTCGATGGTCGTCCAGGCGGAGGGGAGCGGCGTCGAATTGCGACTCGGCGAGGAGGCGACCGTCGGAAAGGTGAAGGCGCTCGCTCCCTGCGGGGTCTTTCTGGCTTGCGGCGCCCGGCCCTTCATCCCCCCGATCCCCGGAATCGACGGAAAGAACGTGACGACTGCCGAGGACGTCCTTCTCGGCCGGTCGGAAGTCGTCGGCGACTGCGTGGTAGCGGGTTCCGGGATGACGGGCCTCGAGACCGCGGAGGTCGTCCTCGGCGCGGGACACAGGACGACGATCGTCGACATGCTGCCGGAAATCGGCGCGGGAGCGTTCCCCGGCGTGATCGCGGACATCATGAACCGTATGGAGCCGCACTCTCCGACCTATCTCCCCGGACACAGACTGTTGCGGGTCACCCCGCACGGCGTCGAACTCGAATGCATCAAAAGCGGACAGAAAGTGTCCGTCACGGCCGAAACGGTGATTCTGGCGCTTGGGGTGAGGCCGAGAAAGGACGTCATCGACGCCTTCAGAAACGACTTTCCCGATGCGGTGGTTCTCGGTGACGCGGTGCGCGGTGGACGGATCATTGACGCGACGCAGGACGCGTACGGGCGGGCATTCGTTTTCGAACCTCAGGACAGCTGAAAGGGGACGGGACAGATGAGCAGAACGGGCGAGTACTATTCGGGAAAGATCGCGGTCGTGACGGGCGGCGCTTCGGGGGTCGGACTCGCGCTGTCGGAGAGGATGCTCTCATACGGGGCGAAAAAGGTCATCCTCGCGGATTACAACGCGGAGAACCTCGAACGGGAAACGGCGAGACTGAACGGGGAACATCCGGGAAGTGTGCACGGTCTTCGGTGTGACGTCACGAAGGAAGCGGACGTGTCGGCGACGATCCGCGAGGCCGCCAGGCTCGGCGACGGACGGGTCGACATCCTCTTCAACAACGCCGGGGCGGGCTTCGGCGGAGGCTTCGACACGCTGACGAACGAAGATTGGGAAAAGGCCTTCGCGCTGAACTTCTACGGAGCGCTGTACGGAATCCGCGCCGTGTTGCCGATCATGCGGGCGCAGGGGGGCGGGCATATCGTCGATGTGATTTCCGGCATCGCCTTCATGCCCATGGCGCTGCAGACGATGTACGCGGCGACGAAGGCGGCCCTCAACGGGCTGACGCTCGCGCTGCGGTACGAATACTGGGACGAGAACATCCGCTTCACCTCGACGACTCCCGGCACGACGATCACGGGAATCTGGAAGGGGAGCGAGCCGCCGAAGGGGGCGCAGACGGCGCAGCAGTCCGCGACCACCATCCTCGAAGGGGTGGCGAAAAACGAACGCCTCGTCTTCGGCGACGCGGGAGACCTCGACGGCGCAAAGACCTGCTTCCACCCCGAAGCCGCGGGGGCGATAGACGACTACCTGCTGAACGTGGCCCGCAAGCGCAAGAGGGGCGAATGGGCCGTATAGGTACGAAGTCCGATGCAATTCACGACCGGCAAGGAGGGAGAATCATGAGAAACGGCAGTTTCTTCGTTCCGCGCGAACAGATCCGTCCGTTCTTCAACCCCGGCTCGATGAACAACGAAGAGGGGCTGTATCTCGCGTGGGAGACCGACCCGGCGACCGCCCGCCGCGTGCTGCCGCCGCAGCTCGACCTCTTCAGCGCGGAACACCCGATTGTGATGGTGTACGTTGTCGACATCCGCGAGCCCACCTTCGCTTCGTGGTACATGGAAGGCGGCATCATGATGCTCGCCCGCTACCGCGAGAAGACGGGAGCCTATATGCTGAACCTTCAGCTCAGCGGCCCAGGGGCCTGCACCGGAATGAACAGCGGCCGGGAATTTTCGGGGCTGCCGAAGAAAATCTGCGAGAAGATCGTCGTCGAACGGAACGACACGTTGGCGCACGCGGTCATCGAGAGCAAGGGACGGCGGATATTCGACGCGGAGATCGAACTCGGCGGCTACAACGAACCACTCATGGGAGAACTCCACCCGGACGCGGGCCCCGGCCGCAGGGAACGGGGAGCGTGCTTCCTGTTCCGCTACCGGACGGATACGGCGCCGGACAGGCACATGACGTTTCCGGAGGCGACCCTTCTCAACTACGACAGCGTGACCGACTATTCCTCGTGGGAACCGGCGGCCATCAGATCCATCACGATGGAGCCGTCCCTTGACGACCCCTGGGCGGAGATGACCGTCGTGAAACCGATCGGCGCGGCGTACAGCGTCAACTCGAACTGGGTCGCCGGACTCTCGTGCCTCGCGCAATTCACGGGCGACGAAGCGGATTCCCTGATCTCCTATCTCTTCACGGGTCGGTGGGATCGCTCGACCATTCGTCCCGGACACCAGCGCTACGGACAGTTATGACCGCGGGACGCTCCCGTTCTTCGGCGATATGCAGTCGTATTTCATCGTTCAGCGAAGCGACGGTTTCCGGAGCCTGAAACCGGACTGGTGGATCGTCATGGAGGCGTACCGGAACGCTCCGTCGAAGGAAAACCTGGAGCTTGCCCGGCGCGCGTTTCCCGATGCGTATGTCCGGCGTGCGACCGCGCTCGTAACGAAGCCGATACCGGTATACGAAGAGCTGGTCGACAAATAATGTATCCCTGCATGAGGGAGAAAAGTCGGCAGCTTTCGCCCGTTCGTTTGTATCGGAGGCAGCCGCGGCTGCGCTACTGGACGGAACAACGGTTTTATGATAAAAAAGTGTCCGCTGCCGGAGTGGCGGAATGGTAGACGCAGCGGAC
>CALFXN010000331.1 GCA_937957815.1 uncultured Synergistales bacterium | reverse complement strand
ACGAGATAAGGCCACGTGACTGGAGTTCAGACGTGTGCTCTTCCGATCTCCTAGGACGTGCATTCCGCGGATGTCGTTCAGATATCCGTCATTGCATTCGAGGACGAGCGGGTTCACTGTCCCCGTCGAAACGCCGATCTCTGGGTTCGATCCGAGCATGTGCCTGATTGTCGCCTCCGCGACAGTTCCGACGCTGAACGTGTTGGTGAGCAGAATCGGCGTCTCGATCGTCCCGAGTTCCTCCACCTGCACGAGTCCCAGGGATTTTCCAAAGCCGTTGAGGACGCGGCACGCGGCCAGAACCTTGTCTCGAAAGCAGTTTCCCGCGTGAGGAAGCAACGCCGTTACCCCGGTCTGGACGGGACCGTCGGAAATCGTGCACTGTCCGACGAGGACACCGGAGACATCGCAGATCGTGTTCCGCGGTCCGGAGTCGAGTTCTCCGATCCGGAGACCGTATTCTTTGAGGATTGTATTTTCGTTCATCGGACATATCGCTCTCCTTTGCACAATAGAGTCCCGGATTGATTCGAAATGCGCAGAAAATACGGGAAAGGCGGTACATCGATCCCGATTCGGGTATGTTATGCTCCTTCCGTTAGTTGTCAGTGAAGAACAACGCCAGACTCTTCCAAAAAGATATGCCGTCGGGTCGCGTGAATGCCGATACAAAACGCACCCGGCGGAAAAACGCGGGAGCGCCCCATGACGTGTATCATACCGTAACGCTTCGTACCGCGCAGCCTCACCGCGGAAGGAGATGTGACTCCACAGTGAAAACGACGCTTGTTTCCATCGATGAACTGGCCTCCACCCATGGAATCGTCGAAGAGGACGTCCTTTCCCCGCAGGGAGCGCTCCTCCTCCCGCGCGGAACTCCGGTCGAAGCGATCAGGACGGTCTTCCCGGATTTCTCGGGCACCCTCTCGCAATTCGGAATCCGGTACATCCGCGTCTCCGTCGAACGCGAGTTCCTTGCGGTGCAGGATCTTCAGGACGCGCTTTCCGATGTCCACACACAAATGGCCCACATCGACCCACGCCTGTCGAACCTCGTTCTTGGAAGGCTTCGCGATGCCTATCGAAAGCTCTCGTC
>CALFXN010000330.1 GCA_937957815.1 uncultured Synergistales bacterium | reverse complement strand
TCCGGCTCGAATACGAGGGACTCTACCCCGTTCTCGGCATGAGCCTTGTCCTGCTGACGTTCGGAGGCGCGGAAATCCTGCACGGCAACGGCTTCCTCGCGGTCTACGTCTGCGGCATCGTTCTCGGAAACACGGACTTCGTGAACAAACGCACGCTTGCGAAGTTCCACGATGGTCTCGGCTGGCTTATGCAGATCGTCCTGTTCCTCGTCCTCGGGTTGCTCGTGTTCCCGTCGCGACTTCCCGCCGTCGCACTCCCGGCTCTGATCGTGTCCGCGTTCCTGATGTTCGTCGCGAGGCCGATCGCCGTCTGTCTCGGGCTTCTGGGAAGCTCCTTCTCCCCGGCGCAGCGGACGCTTGTCGCGTGGACGGGGCTTCGCGGGGCCGTCCCGATCGTTCTCGCGACGATTCCCTTTACGGCGGGGTACGAACGGTCGGACATTCTCTTCAACATGGTGTTTTTCATCGTGCTGACATCCGTCCTGCTGCAGGGCAGGACGCTCATGTCCGTCGCGAGACTGCTCGGCGTCGACGAGCCGCTCGTATCCCGCCCGCGATATCCGCTCGAGTTTGAAAGGACCGGTACGGGAATGCCCGGCGAAACGCGCGAGATCGATATTCTGCCGGACGCCGCTGTGGTCGGCAGGCGGGTTTCGGAGCTGTCGCTGCCACAGGGGTCGCTCATCCTGCTGCTCCGGAGGGGACCGGGATTCGTCGTCCCGAATGGGGAGACGGTGCTAGAGGCGTTCGATACGTTGCTTCTCATTGCGGAAAAAAAGCTGCTTCACGAGGCTCAGGCGATCCTCACCGCTTCAAGGGACGGCGAAGGATGACCCCGGCGCCGGAAGAGCGGAACGAACTCCATTGTCAACCGCGCTTCCTCCCGAGTGGAGTCCGAAGATGTTACACTCCCGTGACATCCGGGTGACGGCGTTCTGACACATCGACGGCTCGGGCGGCGTACTCTCTTTCCGGAGGTGGTTGTCATGGTCCGGAAAAGAGCGTACGTCGCATGCGCGATCATGGGGTTCGAGGTGTCGGTTTCCCTGATGGGATTCGGAGGGTTCGTGAAACGGGCCGTCGCACAGGAGAAGCCCTCGGTGGTTTTCGAGGTCGCGACGGATATGCCTGTCGTCGAGGCGAGACGCGGACAGCGCGTGATCGTCCGGGCGCTGGTCCGGCCTGATGGGCGCCGCGTGCTCACGCGGTCGCCGCTTGCGGTCGCGATCGTCCTGGATAAGTCCGGGTCGATGGGCGCGGACGGAAAAATTGAAAACGCGAAGCTCGGCGCGCTCGAAGCGATGAATGTCCTCGATCGGCGGGACGTCGTCGCGCTGATCGTGTACGACGATGTCGCGAGGGTTCTCGCCTCGCCGAGAAGCGTCGGAAACGGCGCGGACGATCCGGCGCTCGCGAGAGCGATCCGGCGGCTGTCTCCGGGAGGTTCGACGGCGTTGTACGACGGCCTCGCGCTCGGAGCGGAGCAGTTGCGGACGTTCGTCGACGAGGGGTACATTCCGCGCATCGTGCTGCTCTCCGACGGCATCGCGAACGTGGGACCGTCTTCGACGTCGGAGCTCGCGGCCTTCGGCCGGAGGCTCGCGCACCGGGAGATGACGATCACGACGATCGGGCTCGGTCTGGATTACAATGAGGACCTGATGACGGCCGTCGCGGCGTCGAGCGGCGGAAATGCCTACTTCGCGCGGCACGCCGGGATGCTGCCGGAGATCTTCGCGCGCGACATGCGGGACGCAGTCGAGGTGACGGCCAGAAGGGTCCGCATCACGCTCCGGTGCCCCGAGGGCGTGCGTCCGGTCCGAGTTGTCGGACGCGAGGGAATCCTTCGCGACAACGCTCTGGAGACGACGATCGACAATCTCTACGGGACGGGGGAGAAGTACGCGCTGTTCGAGGTCGAATTGCCCGAGCGTCCCGCCGGAACCTCGTTCGATGCGGCGGAGCTCGAACTCGAGTACACGGACGCGTCCACGGGGGAGGTCCGGAAGGAACTGTCGAACGTCAGGGTCTCCTCGGCGGAGGACAGGGCCGACGTGGAACGCTCTCTCAACCGCGATATCGTCGCCCAGACGGCCCTTGCGAAGAACGCGGAAGTTCGCGAGGAGGCGATCCGGCTCGCGGACGAAGGGCGGGCGAAGGAAGCGGCGAAACTGCTCGAGCACAGGAAGGGGGACCTGCGCCTTCTCGCCCCGAGCGTCGGACAGGCCGCACCGAAGCTCGAAGCCGAGGCGGGGCTCTTCGAACAGCTCGCTCAGAGCATCTCGGCGGCGGGAGGAATGTCGTCCGCCGAACGCAAGCAGGTCATGAACGACGCGTATGTCCAGAAGAACCAGCAAGCCCCCGTGACGGTCAGCGGAGATGTCAGCGCGGACCATCAGTAGGAAGGGACGGCGTCGCCCCGCGTGACGGCGCTGCGGGAAGCGTGGTGATCGCACGATGTTCGGACGAACGTCAGAAGATCGGAAAGAAAGGCGGGGGGGCGGAGGAATCCGCCTCCCGCTCGCGTTCGTTTTCGTTCTCGCCGTTCTCCTGCCGTGCGTCGCGCTGAGCCTTCTCGCGCTTCGCGCCGCAAACAGGGAAGCGCTCTACGTGGAGCGCAGACTCGAGAATACGCTTCTCGCCGAAGTGAACCACGCCGCAGGCCAGATCGCGGACCTGCTTCGCCGGATCGGGCGCGAACTCGCGGACGATGCGCCTCTGGAGGATTCCGTCGAAGCGGCGCTCGAATCGTGGAGACGCCGGAACGCGCTGGTTGCGGTTCCGTTCGCGCTCGAAGCGGGGCGCCTCTCGACTCCGGATCCGGCAGGGGCGGATGACCGAGCTTTTCGGTCGGCCTTCGGGGCATTTCTCGAAGGTCGCACGGAGCTTCCCGTCTACGACGATATCGCGAATGTCTACCGGAGACGGATGACCGCCGATGCGGACGATGGCAGAGAGTGGACGCCGTTCGCGTCCTTGCGGTCGAAGACGGAAGCTCCCGGTGCGACGGAACGGAATGAGGAACATCCATCCGGCGGACGAGCGCCGGAGGCGGAACCTGAAAACCATATCGCGGCGCCGGTTGCGGAAGAGGCGCCTTCGGCGCCGAAAGCTCTTTCCGCTCTTCCGAAGGGCACTCCCGCCGTACCGGAACGCGCGTGGGACGGAGTCGAAAGACAGAAGGCCGCCGGACGGATCGCGACCGATTCGACGCTTCGCGAGGAAACCTTCCGGAAAGCGGAGAAGGAAGGGTTCCGTCTTCTCCAGAGAAACGTGATGCCGCAGGCTCAGGTCCAGATGACGCCGCCCGGAGGGGCGAAGGAAGAGCGCTCGAAGACCGTCTCGCGCGGCAGGTCGTTCCGGGATCTTTCGCTCGAAGGCGAATGGGGACTTCTGCCCCGGCTCTCGGAGACGGGACTCGATCTCCTTTTCTGGATGCGCCGTCCGGGCGGCGCGGTCGGATGCACGGTCTCCATGGGAGAACTCAGGAATCGTCTCGCGGACGTCGTGCCGGAAACGCGTTCGGAGGTCCGTATCCTGACGGTCCTCGACGAGAGCGGGAAGCCCGTGTTCATTCCGGAGAACGCGCCGCGGCCGGACTGGCGGCGCCCGTTCGTCGCACGCGAAATCTCGCCGCTCCTGCCGCGCTGGGAGGCGGGAGCGTGGCTCTCCGATCCCTCGCTCGTGGAGTCCCAGGCGCATTTCGTCTCGATCGTGGCGACGCTCCTCGTCGCGACGCTCTTCGTCGTCATCGCCGCGGGCGGGGCGGTCGTCATCAGGACGCTGTCGTCCGAAACGCGCCTCGCGCGCCAGAAGACTACGTTCGTCGCCAACGTGTCGCACGAGCTCAAGACTCCGCTGACGTCGATCCGACTCTTCGCCGAAATGCTCCTTCAGCGGCGGCAGCCCGACGAAAGGAAACGGGACGAATATCTCCGGACGATGCTCTCCGAGGCCGAGCGGCTCTCGCGCCTCGTCGACAACGTTCTCGCCTTCTCCCGCAAGGGGACCGCGAAGGCCGACTACGCCATGGAAGATCTGGATCTTTCGCGACTGGCCGGAGAAACGGTCGCGCAGCTCAAACCGAACTTGACGCGAAACGGCTTTTCGCTTTCGACTGACCTCGAGGAGTCGGTGACCGTGCGGGGAAACCCCGAGGCGTTGCGGCAGGTTCTCATGAATCTTTTCTCGAATGCGGAAAAGTATTCCGGGGAGACGAAAGAGATTTCGGTGTCCACCTGCACCGATGATGACGAGGCAGTCGTCCGCGTGATGGACCGGGGCATCGGCGTGGATCCCGGTAAGGCGACGCGCATCTTCGAAGAATTCTATCGGTGCGACGACTCCCTCTCGTCGTCCCGGAGCGGAACGGGGCTCGGACTTTCGATCGCGAGGGACATCGCGAGGCGGCACGGAGGCGACGTGACGTACGCGCCGCGGGAGGGAGGCGGCAGCGTTTTTTCGCTTCGCCTGCCGGGGCTTCCTCGGGAAAACGACCGAAGGAGGACACCGTCATGAACGAACGCATTCTCGTCGTCGAAGACGACTCCGCGATCCTCACGGGGATCCGCGATCTTTTCGAAAGCGAGGGGTACACGGTCGACATCGCGCGCGACGGAACGGCGGCGCTCGAGCGTTTTCGCGCCGCACGTCCGGATCTCGTTCTCCTCGACATCATGATCCCGAAGATGAACGGATACGACGTATGCCGGGAGATCCGCGTCATG
>CALFXN010000329.1 GCA_937957815.1 uncultured Synergistales bacterium | reverse complement strand
GGAGCTGCCGTACCCCGCGCGCGCCGAGTTGAACCGCGCGATCATGATCAGGGCGTCGACGCGTTCCCCGAAGAGGTCTTCACGGCCGCCAGGGCGACGGCGATATACGCGGGCTCGGAAGGGCTCAAGCGGCCGATGATCCTCGGCGGCGACGCGCTCCTCGACGAATGCCGCGAGGCCGGGCTCGACGTGCGTCCCACCGGCGACGGTTCCGGCTGGGACGCCGTGATCGTCGGCTGGGCCGACGCGATCACGATGCGGGATGTCCGCGAGGCGTGCATCGCGATCCGGGAAGGAGCCCGCTTCATCGCGACGAACGCTGACAGGACGTACCCCTCCGAACGCGGCCCGCTCCCGGCCGTCGGCGTTCTCGTCGAGGCGCTGAAGATCGCGACCGGGCGCGAGCCGCACGTCGTCGGAAAGCCCTCGCCGGACATGTTCCGGCAGGCACTTGCGACACTCCCTTCCGGGACCCGGTGCGTCATGGTCGGCGACACGCCGGAGATCGACGTCGTGGGGGCGCACGCGGCCGGAATCCCGGCGATCCTCATGGGAACGGCGATCATCCCCGCGGCGAACGCCTTCGGGCCCGAGGTCCGGATCATGGAACTTCCGGAACTCCTGCGGATCCCTCTGGACGCATGACGGGGCGGTTCCATCGGGAGCGTTGCGTCGGGCCTCCCGATGGGGTACCCTTGTACCGGAAGCCGATCTTCCGTGAGGATACAGGGAAGGAGGAAGGGGCGTGATCCGGGTCGGGGAAATGCTCAGGCTGCCGCTCTTCGCGGAAGCCGAGGTCATTGCCGGCGCAAGAGGCGTCGACCGGTACGTCTGTTCGGTCGACGTCATCGAGGTCCCGGATGCCGAAAACTGGATCATCCCGGACTGCTTCCTCTTCACGACGGCCTATGCCTTCAAGGACGAACCCGAAGCCCTCTGCCGCCTGATCCGCGCGGGGGTCGAACGAAGGGTCTCGGGATTCGGAATCAAGCTCGGGAGGTTCATCGACGACCTGCCGCCCGAGGCGTACCGCATCGCCGACGAGAGCGCGCTCCCGATCGTCCGACTCCACCGTTCCACAGCCTATATCCCCATCATCAGGGAAGTCATGTCCGCGATCTTCGACCGGGAGGCGCAGATGCGCTCGACGTCGCTCCGGCAGGACTGCCTTGCGCGGCTGCTCTACGGGACGGAGCCCGAAAAGGCCGCCGAGGAACTCGGCAGTTTCGGCTGGGAGGCACACGCCCCAGTACGGATCGTTGTCCTCCGGGCGGGCGGGAGCGCAGCGTCGTGGATCAGGAGCGCTCTGTACGAGATGTTCGTGTCGCTCGGACGTGACTTTCTCCTGACCGTCAGGGGCGAAGATATCGTCTTTCTGCTGAAGAGTCCCCCCGATGAGGATCCGGCGCCGATGCTGCGACGCTTCCGGCCGGACTCGGGCGACATGGCGTTCCTCATCGGCGCCGGAGAATCGCACGGGCTCTCGTGCGGCGTGCGCCGGAGCCTCTACGAAGCCCGAAGGACCCTCGACATCGTCGCCGCGCTCGGGTGTCGCAGCGGAGTGTTCCGTTTCCGCGACTGCGGGATCCTGTCGTGTCTCGACGATCATCCGGCGAGGGAGGAGTTTCTTGCGTCTCTGCGTTCCCTCCTCGGGCCGCTGTCATCGTTCGATCGCGAACACAACGCCAGCCTCTGCGAGACACTGAAAGTCTTCCTCGAATGCGACCGTTCCTGCAAAGAAGCCGCGGAAATCCTCCATATCCACAGAAACACGCTGCGATACCGCCTTTCGAAGATCGAAGAACTCCTTCCTCCCGGAGCGCTCACAGGGTACGAAGCGTTCCTCTACCGTATCGCCCTCACATTCCTCGCGCTGAACCACTGAATGTTCTCGTGCGGAGTGCATAAATGCGTGGAAGTTCTTTCGTCTCCGCGACACATTGCGCATTTCGCAACATTTGTTTCATAATAAATAAAATATGTATTGTTGAGGCGAATCGGCGCTGCGCGACCGGTGCGTCGGAAGAAAGCCGGGAATTGCGACAAATCCACTGGAGGTGACACGTATGATGAGAAGGTGCTTCGTTGTGTTGTGTCTCGTCTCGCTGACTGCGTTTGCGACCCCGATCGCCCTCGCGGCCGGGGATCGCTCGGGGGAGATCGTCGTCGGAACGGATCAGAACACCACCACGATGGATCCGGCCCTGTATCAGGACGCGGCGTCGTCGCAGGTCATGTACCACGTATACGAGACGCTCGTTCGGTACAACGGACCGATGACGGAGGTCGTCCCGTGCATCGCCGAATCGTGGTCGTTCTCCGAAGACCTCCGGACGTGGACCTTCCGGCTTCGCGGGGGCGTGCGCTTCCAGAAGACCGACAACCAGCCCGGACGCGAAATCACGGCCGAGGACGTCAAGTACAGCTTCGAACGGGCGGCGAGGATCGCGCCGATGAAGCGCCTGTTCATGCTCGATCACGTCGAGGTCGTCGACGCCTGTACGGCGAAGCTCGTGCTCAACCAGCCCTTCGCGGCGCTCCTTGCGGTTCTGACCGACGTCGGTGCGGCGGTCGTGCCGAAGGAGGACGTGGAGAAGTGGGGCGCCGATTTCACGTTGCACCCCGTGGGAAGCGGTCCGTACCGCATGGTCGAGTGGGTGAAGGACTCGCACATGACGCTCGCCCTCGACGAGAATTACTGGGACGCGGAACACAAGCCCTTCCCGAAGAAGATCACGTTCCGGTACATCACGAACAAGACCGCGATGACGACGGCGCTCCTGAGCGGACAGGTCCACGTGACGCGGGAGGTCCTCGACCAGGACGTCTCGAAGATCAGGGCCGCGGCGGGGTACGATATCGTTTCCGCGGCTCCGTGCAACGTCTACGCCTTCTATATGAACTCGGTCAAGGGGCCGACGACGGATCCGAAGGTTCGCGAACTCTTCTTCCGTGCGGTCGACGTCGAGCAGATCGCCAAAGTCCTTTTCCCGGGCGAAAGCGGCCGTGCGGCGTACGGACCCATTCCTCCGGGAACGTGGGCCTATAATCCCGATGTCCGCAGCTTCTATACGAAGCACGACCCCGCGCGCGCTGTCGAGCTTCTGAAGGAACTTGGAAAGAAACCCGGCGAATTGAAGCTGAAAATATACACGTCCGAAGACGAGCGCCGGAAGAAGGCCGCCGTGATCGCGCAGGCGATGCTCCGGAAGGTCGGCGTCGACGTCGAGGTCATTTCGCTCGAGTGGGGAAGCTTCATGGGCGTCACCGCGAAGGCGGACGCCGATATCTACGCGATCGGCTGGACCTGGTATCCCGACCCCCTGTTCTTTATCTACTACATGTTCCATTCGGAAAAGAAGGGGAGTTACGGAAACGGCGGAGCGTACAGCAATCCGGAGGTCGACGCGCTCATCAACAAGGCGGCGGCCACAGGAAAGCAGGAAGACCGAATCCGCTGCTACCGACAGGCCGAAGAGCTGATCATGAAGGACCGCTGCTACTATCCGCTCTACCATCTCGTGCCGCTCAACGGCGTGGACAAGCGTCTCAGGGACTATCACCCGGCGACGAACGGCGTGATTCGCCTGTTCGGCCCCGGATACAGCGCCTGGCTTTCCGACTGATCGTCGTACCACCGGCGGGGGGGAGATCCGCTCCGCGTCCCGCCGCGATATCCGCTCCGGAAACCTGGGAACCTGCCTCTCCCCCTTCCCGGGGTCCCGGAGCGGATATCACCGATTCCGTTCCGTTTTTCGCGGCTGAGACGGCGTTTCCCGCGCAGGATGGAAGGAATTCCGGATTCAGAGCAAGGAGGCGCCGGAGTGGGACGATTCATTCTCAGACGTTGCATCCAGATTGTTCCGACTCTGTTTTTCGTTCTGCTCGTCATCTTTCTTCTCATGAAGATGATACCGGGTGATCCCGCTCTCGTGCTTCTCGGTCCCGAGGCGAGTCCCGAAGATGTCGCGCGCTTCCGTGTCGAACTCGGTCTCGACCGGTCTCTGCCCGCGCAGTTCGCGTCCTATGTCTCGGGTGTCTTCAGGGGCGATCTCGGCCGTTCGCTGATTTACAGGCAGGATGTCCTTTCCTTGATTTTCGAACGGCTTCCCGTGACGATGACGCTCAGCGTCTGCGCGCTTTCTCTCGCGGTGCTGTCAGGCGTGCCCCTCGGAATATGGGCTTCTCTCCGCCACAATCGTTTCAGCGATCTTCTCATAACGACATTCGCGCTCACCGGGGTATCGGTGCCGATCTTCTGGGTGGGAATGATGCTCATCGTGTTTTTCGTCCTCACTCTCGGCTGGCTTCCCTCGGTCGGTCTCGGAAGCTGGGAGAAGGGGGCATGGGACGTCGCGAGCCATCTCATCCTTCCTTCCTTCGCGCTCGCATTCCAGTCCATGGGGATCATCACCCGCTTCACGCGTTCGAGCATGCTCGAGGTCATGCGTCAGGATTACATCCGGACGGCCCGTTCGAAGGGACTCAGAGATCGGCTCGTTCTCGGGCGACATGCGCTTCGGAACGCGCTCGTCCCGGTCGTGACGGTCGTCGGACTCCAGCTCGGGCACCTTCTCGCCGGAGCGGTGCTCACGGAGTCAGTCTTCGCCCTTCCGGGGCTCGGGAAGCTGATGGTCGACGCGATCATGCGCCGCGACTACCTTCTCGTCCAGGGAGAGGTCCTGTTCATCGCGGTCCTGTATATCTTCGTGAACCTCGCCGTCGATGTGATCTACGCCTTCCTGAACCCGAAAATCCGAAAATCGTACGGAGGCGCGTGAGATGTCCGGGACGTTTCTGAAACGTTTTTTCAGGAGCAAGCAGGGAGTCATGGGACTCTGCATCGTTCTGCTGAACGTCGCGCTCGCGTTCGGCGCTCCCGCGATCTCGCCGTTCGGGTTCGAGGATATGGACTTCGCGAATACGCTCGCGTCGCCGGGCGTCGGCGGACATCCCCTCGGAACGGACGATTTCGGGCGCGACGTTTTCACGCGGCTCGTCTGGGGGGCCCGCGTCTCTCTTCTCGTCGGCGTCATCGCGGTCGGCATCGGAGCGTTCGTGGGGACGACCATCGGCGTCGTCGTGGGATATTGCGGCGGTTTCCCCGACGCCCTGTTCATGCGTCTCATGGACGCGCTTCTTTCGTTTCCCTACATTCTCCTCGCGATCGCGATGATGGCGACGCTCGGCGCCGGTCTCTTCAACGCGATGATAGCGATCGGACTCGTCATGGTGCCGAGCTTCGCGCGTGTCGTCCGGAGTTCCGTTCTCGGCCTCAGAAACGAGGACTTCGTCACCGCCTCGCGTGTTCTCGGCGCGTCGGGATGGTGGGTCATCTCGCGACACCTGATCGTCAACATCATGCCGACCGTGATCATCTACGCCTCGCTGAGCTTCGCGGGCGCCGTGATCAGCGAAGCGACGCTGAGCTTCCTCGGACTCGGCATCCAGCCGCCGACGCCTTCGTGGGGGAGTATGCTGAGCGAAGCGATGCCCTTCATCGACAAGGCGCCACTCCTCGCGATATTCCCGGGCGTCGCGATTCTCGTGACGTGTCTCGGATTCAACCTTCTGGGCGACGGCCTCAGGGACGTCCTCGACCCGCGCATGCGTTCGTGAGGGGCGCGGAAAGAAAAGGAGATGTGTATGCGGTGAAGCAGCGAATCATATCCCGTGTCGACGCTCTTTCGGATGAGCTTGTCGGAATCGCGAAGCGGATTTTTGAATACAATGAGCTTTCGTGGCAGGAACGTCGTTCGTCGCGCGAGCTGGCCGAGTTCCTCGGGAAAAACGGATTCGACGTCGAGTGGAACGCGGGCGGACTCGAGACCGCGTTCGTCGCCCGGTCCGGTTCCGGAACGCCGAGGATCGCGCTTCTCGGCGAGTACGACGCCCTGCCGGGCGTCGGTCACGCGTGCGGCCACAATATGATCGGAACGATCGGAGCCGGAGCCGCCGTCGCGCTCAGGAGCTGTGGAATCCCCTCGCCGGGCCGGGGGACGATCCTGTTCGTGGGCTGCCCCGCCGAAGAGCACGGCGGCGGCAAGATCCATCTCGTCGAAAAAGGCGTTTTCCGCGACGTGGACGCGGCGATGATCATCCATCCGACGACGCTCAGCACGGGGTTCGACATCTCGTACGCAATCAAGGTCTTCTACGTCGAATTCTTCGGCCACTCGGCGCACGCGGCCGCCGGCCCCTACAAGGGCGTCAACGCGCTCGACGCCATGATCTCTCTCTTCAATGGCATCGGTCTCATGCGCCAGCAGATGAAGGAGCGGACGCGCGTCCACGGCATCATCCTCGACGGAGGACAGTCGTTCAACACGATCCCCGACTATACGAAGGCGGAGATCGGCCTCCGGGCGCTGACCATGGAGGAAGTCGACGCGATGGAGGTCCGACTGCGCGACATCGCGGAGGGCGCCGCGAAAATGACGGGCTGCCGCGTTTCGCTGACGCTCCGGGACGCGCAGCCCGAGGTGTACGTTAACGTCCCGATCGCGCGGACGATCGACAGGAACTACGAACTCGTCGGCGAGAAGGTGTCTCCGCGGATCTACGGGGACGGAGTCGGATCCACGGACGTCGGGGCGGTGACGCAGGTCGTCGCCGGAACGCAGGGGTATATCGACATCACGGCCGGAGAGAAGATCCCGACGCATACGCCCGAGTTCGCCGCGTGTTCCGATTCCGAATACGGCTACGGCGCGATGCTCCGGGCCGTCAAGGCTCTCGCGCTGACGGCGTGCGATCTCTTCGCCGACGAAGATCTGATGCGCGAAGCGACGCGGTACTTCCGCGAGAGGAGACGGGATTTTTGACGGACCGTTCCGTTCCGCTGCTCTCCATCAGCTCGCTTTCGGTCCGCTTCCGCCTTCCGGAAGGGATCCTGACGGCGTGCGAAGACGTCTCCTTCTCGGTCGAAAGGGGGGAGTCCCTCGGCATCGTCGGGGAGAGCGGTTCGGGTAAGAGCGTCACGGTCCTCTCGATCATGGATCTCGTTTCGGCTCCATCGGTCCGGAGGGAAGGAAACCTGACGTTCAGGGGACAGCCCTGCGCGTCGCTGGCCGCGTTCCGCGGCCGCGACGTGTCGATGGTTTTCCAGAACCCCCTCAACTCGTTGAACCCGTCCATCCGTATCGGCAGGCAGCTCGGCGAGGTACTGGAGGAGCATCTGGGAATGCCGGGCCCGTCCGCCAGGGACCGGGTCGTCGGAATGATGGAGCGCCTCGCGATTCCCGACCCCGAGCGGATGCTGGAGCGGTATCCGTTCGAATTCAGCGGCGGAATGCGGCAGCGCGTCATGATCGCAATGGCGATGCTCTGCGAACCGGCGCTGCTGGTCGCCGACGAACCGACGACGGCGCTCGACGTGATCAGCCAGGCGCAGATCCTTCATCTCTTCCGGGAGTTGCAGCGGGTGTCGAACACGGCGCTCATCTTCATCACGCACGACCTCGGGGTCGTGTCGCAGATAGCGCAGCGGATCATGGTGATGTACGCGGGGAGGGTCATGGAGATCGCGCCGGTCGCGGACATCTTCGCGAATCCCCTCCATCCGTACACCGTCGGTCTGCTCCGGTCGATTCCGACGCTCGGGGCGGAACGGAGGGGATGTCCGCTCGCGGCGATCCGGGGCACCGTCCCGAGTCCGCTCTCCCCTCCGCCGGGGTGTCGGTTCCATCCCAGGTGCGACGCGGTCATGGACGTGTGCCGGACTCAGCCGCCGCCCCCCCGCGATTTCGGCGGCCGCGTCGTCTGGTGCTGGAAATACCGTGGAGAAGGGGCGTGAAACCCATGGACATCCTCGAAGTGCGCAACGTGGGAAAGACGTTTCCGGTCCGGAAAAACCTGTTCGGACGTCCGACGCTCGAACTTCACGCCGTACGTTCCGTGTCGTTTTCGGTTCCGCGCGGAAGCGTGTTCAGTATCGTCGGCGAGAGCGGATCGGGGAAGTCGACCGTCGCCAATCTCGTCGCCGGCGTTCATCGGCCGACGTCGGGCGAGATTCTGCTCTCCGGCGAACCGCTGAAGGAGTCGGACAGGAGGCGCGCGTGCGTCCAGATGGTCTTTCAGGACCCCGAATCATCGCTCGATCCGAGGAAGACTATCAGGTTCCAGATAGAGGAGGGACTCCTGATCCGCGGAATGGGGAACGCGCGCGAACGCTCCGGTCGGGTTTCCGCGATGCTCGATCTCGTCGGCCTCGGAAGGGATCTGCTTCCGAAGTATCCGCACGAACTGTCTGGCGGACAGAAGCAGCGCGTCGCGATCGCGCGATCCCTGATCCTCGAACCGCAACTGCTCCTGCTGGACGAGCCGACGTCCGCACTCGACGTCTCGGTGCAGGCGCAGATTCTCAACCTCCTTATGGAAATCCGCGGAACGCGGACCCTGACATACCTGCTCATCACGCACGACCTCAAGATCGTCAGCTGCTTCTCCGACCGCGTCGCGGTCATGTACCTCGGGCGGATCGTGGAAAGCGGAACTGTCTCGGATATCGTCGACTCTCCGCTTCACCCGTACACGAGGGCGTTACTGAGCGCCGTTCCCGATCCGGGACGGAGAATGACATCCGACCCCGTCCGGGGAGAGATTCCGAGTCCGCTCGACCCGCCGGGAGGCTGCGCCTTCCGGACACGGTGTCCGGATGCGTCCGATGTTTGCGAAACTCCGCCTCCCCGCGTTCTGGCGGGCGGACGGGAGGTCTCCTGTCACCTGCACTCAGGCCGCACCTGAGGAGTGTGCCTCCCGCACAGAGAAGTTCGGGGACTTTCGTGTCCACGGACCATTGTTCCGGACCTCGTCATGTCAGAAAATACGACATGGCCGATATCGTCCGACGAGTGGAAATAGTACACTGTGCCCGGGTCGGGAGAGAGGAGAGAGCGATACGATCGTTACGGTTGCGCGTGTTTTCCGGTTCCGTTCGTTTTCTGACGACGAATTGAGGGGGGCGGTCACATGAAGGATCCACACGAACCACACGTGAAGGCGCTCGAGAGGGAGACGCTGCTGGTCAGCGTCTTCGTTTCGGTTCTGTCGGCCGTGATCTGCATGCAGATCATCGCGAGGATCGGCATCACCCCGAACACATCCGTGATCGGGGCGCTGCTCGCGATGGCGATAGCGCGGATTCCGCTCGCGTCGATGGAAAAGTTCCGGAGTCTCGACAGGCAGAATCTCGTGCAGACGATGACGTCCGCCGCCGGCTTCGGGGCGGCGAACTGCGGACTTCTCGCGGTCGGAATCCTGTTCGCCTTCGGCGACATGAAGCAGCTCATCCCGATGCTCATCGGATCGGGGATCGCGACGCTGATCGGGATGTACTTCGTGTATCGCGTCTACGATTCCGAGCTGTTCCCGGCGAGCGGTTCATGGCCTCCCGGTGTCGCGACGGCGCAGGCGCTCATAGCGGGGGATGAAGGCGGACGAAAGGGGCGGCTGCTCTTCGGAGGCATCCTGCTCGGAGCGGCGGGAGCGGCTCTCAAGATCAAACCGTTTCTCGCCGCCGGACTGCCGATGGCGGGGGTCGGCATCGCCTTCATCGCGAATACGTTCGCGATGGTCGCGCTGGCCCTTGGACTCCTCGTCCGCGGGTACTTCCCGCAGATCGCGGCGTTTCTTGGAAGTCTGGGAATTTCGGGGCTCCCAGTCGATCTCGGGAAGACCTATATCCCCCATGGCGTCATGATCGGGGCCGGAGTCGTCTCGCTGATCCAGGCCATCGTCATCATCACGCGCAAATCCGGAAACGGCGCCGCGGAAACAATGCAGGATACGTACAGTGTGAGCAAAGACGCCACGAAGAAGGCCATCGGAATGGGCTTCGTCCTCTTCCTCGCGGGCGCAGTGGCCCTGTCGCTCATCTCGGGCATCTGGTCGGAGATGTCGGCTTCGACGCTGTCGCTCTGGGTGACCTGGAGCACGATTTCCGCGCTGGTCAGCCCGATTCTCGTCGGGCTCTGCGCGATGCACTCGGGATGGTTTCCCGGGTTCGCGATCAGCATCATCTTCCTGAGTCTCGGACTCTTCATGGGGTTCCCCCCCGCGGCGCTCGCGCTGCTGACGGGGTATGTCGCCAGCACCGGGCCGTGCTTCGCGGATATGGGATACGACCTGAAGACCGGATGGATCATCCGCGGCAGGGGAACGAACCCGGCATACGAGCTCGACGGCAGACGCCAGCAGGTGATCTCCGAGCTGATCGGCGGCGTCATCGCGATGGTCGTCGTCGGACTTCTCATGGACATGCACTTCCGGCAGAATCTCATCCCGCCCGTCAGCAAGGTGTTTGCGGCGACGATCAAGGCGGGATCGCACCCGGAGATCCTGCGCCAGCTTCTGGTCTGGTCGGTTGCCGGAGCGGCGCTCCAGTTCGCGGGAGGCGCGAAAAAGGCGCTCGGCGTGCTCTTCGCGACGGGACTCCTGATTAACAACCCGATCTACGGGATAGGGCTTCTTGTCGCCGTCGCCATCAGACTCGCGTTCGAGAAGAATCACGGGGAGCTCCTCGAGCTGTACGGCGCGGGGTTCATTGCCGGAGACGGAATCTACGGCTTCGTGAACGCGCTCGGGAGGAGTTTCGGATGGTGGTAACCGAAGCGAAAGTCGGCCTCATCCGGGTCCTGACCACGGACGACGAGTCGCTGCTCCGGCGTCACGGCGACATCCTCGAACGGACCTTTCCGGGGCTTCGGGTGGAGTCCCGCTGCATTCCGGACCAACCCGAGGGGATCCACGATTCCGGGACGGAGCGCCTCGCGATTCCGAAAGTGATCGCGCTTGCCCGCGAAATGGAACGAGATGGGGTCGGGGGGATTCTCGTGAGCTGTGCGGGAGATCCCGCCGTACGGACGCTTCAGCGGGATCTCACGGTTCCGGTCGTCGGCGCGGGAATCGCGACGGCGCATCTTGCCCGTTCGTTCGGGGCGGCGGTGGGCGTTCTCGGCATCATGGAGGACGTCCCGGAAGAGATGCGCGCGATTCTCGGCGACGCGCTGGTTGCGTCCGGACGTCCGGATGGGGTGTCGTCGACGCTCGACCTCATGACTCACGGAGGACGGGAACGGACGATCGCTTCGGCGCGCCTGATGAGGGATCGCGGCGCCCGGGTGCTCGCGCTCGCGTGTACGGGGTTCGCGACGATCGGAATCGCGGCCGTGCTTCGGGAGCAGACGGGGCTTGTCGTCATCGATCCGCTGATCGCGGCGGGAGCGGCCATGCGCGCCGCACTCTGCTGACGTAGAGAACGAAACGCGGGTGAAGGGTATGAAACTGACACGGGAAGAAATCGATGCCGCGATTCTCGGAGGGTGCCTGCTCGGCGGCGGCGGCGGCGGATCCATGGAGAAGGGGCGCCTTCTCGCGGTCGAGGCGGTGCGCCTCGGGGGAGTGAACCTCGTCGATATCGACGATGTCGATCCGGAAGTCGTGCTGCTGACGTGTTCGGCCGTAGGGGCGCCGGCGGCGAGAGACGCCTGCGCTTCGCCGGAGGCGGCGGGACGCGTCGTGACGATGCTCGAACGTTTCGAGGATCTCTCGGTCGGCGGGCTCATCACGAACGAATGCGGTGGCAGCGCGATCTGCAACGGATGGGTTCCCGCCGCGATGACCGGGCGACCGGTAGTTGACGCCCCGTGCAACGGTCGCGCCCATCCGACGGGGCTCATGGGCTCGATGGGGCTCCATCGCGACGCCGCGTATCGCTCGGTGCAGGCCGCGGCGGGTGGGGATCCTGAGAAGGGGACGTACCTCGAGGCGATCTTCAGGGGACCGATGGAGGCGGTATCGGCGCTCGTACGACAGAGTTCCGTACGTGCGGGCGGACTTGTGTCCGTGGCCCGAAATCCGGTACCGGCGTCGTACGCGAAACGGCACGCGGCGCCTGGCGGGGTCCGGAGGGCGATCGAGGTCGGATTCGCGATGCGCGACGCCGGTTTCGGCGGGGAAGCGGTCGCGGCCGCCGCGGCTGCGCTCCTCGGCGGAACGGTCGTTGCGGAAGGCGCGGTCGTGCGGTACGACCTCGCGACCGAAGGCGGGTTCGACCACGGCCGGATCGAGGTCGAAGGGGGAGTGTCCGCGACCTTCTGGAACGAATACATGACGCTCGACGTCGGAGGAAAACGCCGGTACACGTTCCCCGACCTCATCATGACGCTCGACGCGGGGACGGGAGTTCCAGTGACGACCGCGGAGCTTCGGCGCGACATGCGCGTCGTCGTTCTGGCCGCGCCGTCCGGAAACCTGCTTCTCGGAGCGGGGATGCGGTGCAGGGAATTGTTCGAGCCCGTCGAGGGCATAGTCGGGGAGCCCGTTCTCGCGTACCTGTCCTTCGATGCGCGCGGGGGATCCCGGGAAAGGAGCTAATTCATGTCTCTCTACTGGACCATGAAGGCCATGGAACTTCTGGATTCTCCGGTCGTCACGGGAGAATCCGTCAGGGCGGCGATTCTGGAGGCGGGGGAGGCGGACGTCGTCGTGCGGACCGTCACGGGACCGAAAGGAAACACCGACTTCGTGAAGGTCTGGGTACGCGGTTCGTCGGGCAGAATATCGGGGGGAACAGCCCCGACGCTCGGAATCGTCGGACGACTGGGCGGCATCGGGGCGAGACCCGAGCGGACCGGCCTGGTGTCGGACGCAGACGGAGCCGTCACGGCCGTGGCGACGGCGATGAAGCTGGCCCGCATGTCGGCCGTCGGAGACGTCCTGAAAGGTGACGTCTTCGTATCGACCCACATCTGTCCGAACGCTCCGACGCGCCCGCACGACCCCGTCCCGTTCATGGATTCTCCGATCAACATGGCGATCGCGAACGCGGAGGAGATGTCCGGAAATCTCGACGCGGTCCTCTCCGTGGATACGACGCGCGGCAACTGGGTCATCAACCATCGCGGGTTCGCCATCTCGCCGACCGTCAGGGAGGGCTGGATCATGCGCGTCAGCGAGGACCTGCTCTCCGTCATGTCGTACGTGACCGGGCGCGCCCCCGTCGTCTTCCCGCTGTCGATGCAGGACATCACCCCGTACGGCAACGGACTCTACCATCTGAACAGCATCCTGCAGCCGTGCACGGCGACGTCGGCTCCGGTTGTCGGCGTCGCGCTTACGGCGGAGTCGGCGGTTCCCGGATGCGCGACGGGTGCGTCGCAGCCGGTCGATATCGAATCGGCCGTCCGGTTCGTCATCGAGGTCGCGAAGGCCTTCGGCGAAGGGAATCTGTCTTTCTACGATCCGACCGAATACGACCGCATGGTCGAACTCTACGGCCCGATGACGCACCTTCAGGGAATGGGCGACGTATGAGATGAAAGCGCAGTTTTCCCTTACCGTCGCGGAAGGCAAAAAACTGATCGCGAAGGGGATCGCCGCGCTTCCCGAAGTGCGCCGCGCGTTGGCGGACGGGATGATCCTGCTCAAGGGCGGGACGACGGTCTCGGCGCTCGCGGAAGAACTGGCCGGGACGCCGCTCCGGATTTCCGGACGGATATCCCTCCGGGGGACCGTCGCGGCGGCCCGGACCGTCGAAGGGGCGCACTCCCTGTTGCTTCGCGGAGGGCGTCCCGAAGCGGCAGATGGCCGTCTCGAGGCGATCGCCGCCGAGATGGGTCCGGACGACGTCGTCGTCTGCGGCGCCAACATCGTCGACTCCTGCGGGAACGCGGCGATGATGGCCGGGCGGTTCATGGGCGGCGAGCCGGGACGGATACTGCCGCTCCTGCCGTCGCAGGGGGTGCGATGCATCATCGCCGCGGGAGTCGAGAAGATCTCCCCGACTTCCGTGCCGGAGGCGATGAAAGCCTGCGGCCGAAAGGCGCCGGTGTGGTCCATGGGCATGGCGGTGGGACTCGTGCCCCTCTTCGGGCGGATCGTGAGCGAACCCGAGGCGTTGCGCGCGCTCGGGGCGCGCGACGCGTGGGTAATCGGACGCGGCGGCGTCTCGGGAGCCGAAGGCGGAGCGACGTTCGTCGTCGATGGCGACGACCGATGGTTCGAGACGTTCCGGATGGTTCTCGAGAGTGTCAGGGGAGCGGAGACGAGCGGCGTCGCCGGCTCCATCGACGAGTGCCTCCGCTGCGGACCGAACGGCGCGGATCATCTCGCGTGCTGTTATCGGGACGAACTTCGAAAGGAGAATGACCGATGAAACGGATTCTCGGAACGGTGACGATCGGACAGTCGCCGCGAACGGACGTGACGCCCGATCTGCGCGCGATTCTCGGCGACGGAATCGACATCGTCGAGGCCGGCGCGCTCGACGGACTCTCCCGGGACGAGATCGCGTCTCTCGCCCCCGAGACCGGAGACTACGTTCTCGTCACGCGCCTGGCGGACGGTTCGTCGATCCAGGTCGCCGAAAAATATATCGCGCCCCGCGTGGAAGCCAGGATCGCGGAGCATTTCGACAACGGTCTTTCGACCGTTCTGCTGCTCTGCACGGGAGAATTCCCGGATTTCCCGACCGACGGTCTGCTCCTGCGTCCGCAACGCATCCTGTACAATACGGTCGAGGCGGTCGCGAAAGGATTGCGCGTCGGGTTCCTGACGCCGTCGCGCGACCAGATCGCGCAATCCGGACGTCGCTGGAAGAGCGTCTGCTCGGATCTTCGCGTGGTTCCGGCGTCGCCCTACGCGGATGCCGAAAGGGCCGTTCGGGCGGCCGCGGCGGAGATGAAGGAATGGGGGGCCGATCTCACGGTCATGGACTGCATGGGGTATACGCTTGCGATGCAGGAAGCGGTCCGGGAAGTGACGGACAGGCCCGTGATCCTGGCGCGGGGCATCGTCGCCCGCGTCGTTCGCGAACTGATCGGATGAGGAGGGGCGTTCGAAATATGGATTTCGTCGATGTGTCGAAGCGGCTTCTGAAGGACAATATGGGGCTTGTCGCCGGCGAACGGCTGGTCGTCGTCTACGACGAGACGACATTGCAGATCGGCGAGAGTCTGTTTCTCGCGGGATGCGCCCTGGGTGCGAAGACGGCTGCGATCCGGATTCCCGTTCCCGAACGGAACGGCGCTGAGCCGGACGACATCGTCTCGGCCGCGATGAAGGCCGCCGACGTCGTTGTGGCCCCGACCGGGGCCTCGCTGACGCATACGCAGGCGCGAAAGCGCGCGTGCGAAGCGGGAGCCCGCGTGGCGACGATGCCGCGAATCACCGGGGATATGTACTTCAACGGTCCGATCACGGCCGACTACACGATCGTCGAAGCGGTGACGAAACGCTACACTGAGTTGCTTTCCCACGCCGGAACGGCCGAGATCATAACGGGCGGACACTCTCTCTCGATGTCCCTCGCCGGGCGCGAAGGGCATCCGAGCACGGGCGTCTATCGCAACAGGGGCGAATCGGGCAACCTCCCTTCGGGAGAGGCGTACATCGCGCCGGTCGAAGGGAGTGCGAACGGCTCCGTGGTCATCGACGGATCGTTCGTCGGGCTCGGCGTCCTCGACGAACCGCTGCTGCTGACGTTCCGGGACGGGCTTCTCGCCGGCATCGAGGGAAGGGGAGGCTCCACGATCCTCGCGCAGCTCGGGGACAATCCGAAGGCCCGCAACCTCGCGGAGCTCGGCATCGGGACGAACGACCGCGCACGCTTCACGGGCGTGATTCTCGAGGATGAAAAGATCTACGGGACGGTACACATCGCGCTCGGCAGCAACGATACGTTCGGAGGAACCGTCGCCGCGGGAATTCACATCGACGGCGTCATGCGCAAGCCGACGCTGCGGCTCGACGGCCGCGTCGTCGTCGAAGGAGGCCGGCTCACGGCCTGACGCGGACAAAACGAGGGAAAAACGGAGCGGGAGAGCGAAGATTCTGATAGAATACAACTGACAGGGTTCGTATGTCCGCAGACAGGCGATTATACGACACGGTATTCCGGAAACCCGGGGAAACATGAACGCATTCTGACGCAGTCTCCGAGGAGAGGTGCCCGATGCGGAAATGCGACCGTTCCCGTTCCGGCCGGTTCGTTCCATTGTTCGCCGTTCTTCTGCTCGCGACCTTCATGATGTTTCCGACGCATTCCGGCGCCACGTCGGGAGGAGCGCGGCTGAGTTTTGTCTACAACCCAGGCGTCGCGCCGCTGAAGTTCGAGAGCGAATCCGGGGACGCGATAGGGCTCTTCGCAGACTTCTGGCGGCTCTGGTCGGAAAAGGCCGGAGTGTCCGTCGACCTCGTGCGCGCCCCCGGACTGAACGAATCACTCGAATACCTCAGGACGGGAAGCGCCGATATCCATGCCGGAGTCTTCCGCACGCCGGAGCGGGAATCGTACCTCGCGTTTTCCGCCCCAATCCTGAGCCTCGACTACTTCCTGTTCTCCCACCCGGCGATCCGCCGCGTCCGGACGCTCGACGACACGTCCGGACTGATCGTCGGCATCGCCACCAGCGGCTATACGCAGGATTTTCTCTGGGCCCGTCTCCCGGCTTCGCGAATCGCGTTCTACGACGACTTCGACGCGCTCTTCCGCGCAGCGATGCGTGGGGACGTCAAGGTCTTCGTGTCGACGAAGATCGGCCTGAACTACTTTCTGGGACAAAACCGCCTCTCGAACATCTTCTCATTCGACGAATCCGCGCCGCTCTTCTCGCAGGTCTACTGCGCCGCCGTATCCCGGGACAGAGCCGACCTGCTTCCTCTCATCAACGATGGGCTCGGAAAGATCTCCGTCAGGGATCGCGACGGACTGGAGAAGAAGTGGATCGTCCGTCACGCGAGACAGATCCCGGCCGAGTTCGCGGCCGCGCTTACCGACGAGGAACAGACCTTTCTCGCGAACACGCGGGAGATCCGCGTCCAGAACGAGGAGGACTGGGCGCCGCTGAACTACCGTGAGGGCGGCATTCCGAAGGGACTCTCGATCGAATACATGATGCTGCTCGCGGAAAAGACGGGGCTTGACATCCGTTTCGTCACTCACGGAAAGTGGAACGATTTCTTCTCGATGATTCGCTCCGGGGATCTCGATGTCCTTTTGAATGTCGCGGCAACTTCTGAACGGGAGGAGTTCCTCTCGTTCCTGCCCGCGTACGCGTCCGTCGAGGTCGCTCCGTTCACGAGCCGGGGAACGCCCCGCGTGACCTCGGTGAAGGATCTTTCCGGCCGTCGCGTCGCGGTCACGAGGGGGTTCGTTTTCCGGGACATCCTTCATCGCTTCGCCTCGATCGACCTGTTCGAGACTCCCGATTCGAGCGAGGCGGTCTGGGCCGTCGCACGGGGGAAGGCGGACGTCGTTGTCGACGCGGTTCCCGTGGTCGAATTCCTCTGCGAGAGGCTCGGGGAACAGGAACTCGTCCGCGGCGACGATATCGGAATCGCGGGAGCCGGTCCGCTGCGGCTGCACGTCGCGGTCAGGAAGGATCAGCCGCTGCTCGCGTCGATCCTTCGTCGTGGGATGGCGCTGATCCCGGAGAGCGACGTCCGGCGGCTCTACGAAAAATGGACCGGGAAGAAGTCCGCGTCGGTCCGGAAGGACGGGCGAATTCCGCTCACGCCCGCCGAACGGGCATTTGTCGAATCCCACGGACCGATGACCTTCAGCGATGTCGACTGGAGGCCGATATCCGTCGTCGATGAATCCGGAGCCTTCGACGGACTGATCGCCGATTACCCGAAGATCATCACGGAGCGTTCCGGGCTGCGCTTCGAGTATCGCAAACGCGACACGTCGTCCGATGTTCTCGATGCCTACGCCCGCCGCGAGATCGACATGATCCCGGCGCTCGCGAGCGGCGACGACGCTGGACGGGAGATCCTCCTGTCCGCCCCGTACGCCTCTTTTCCGCTCGTCATCGTCACGAGGAACGACGTGAGTTACATCAGGGACATCGGCGAGCTTGCGGGACGGACCGTCGCCGCGGGCAGGGGGTATACGGCCGCGAACTATCTCAGGAGGCACTACCCCGAAATCCGAATCGTCGAAACGAACGACGTCGCCGAAGGACTCCTGAGAGTCGCCGACGGCAGCGCGTTCGCGTTCGTGGAGCACATGGCGGTCGCCATCGAGGTGATGCGGGATCTCGGTCTCTCGAACCTCAAGATCGCGGGCGAGGCGGGGTATCGGTTCGACCACCGGATCGGCGTCGACTTGCGGTTTCCTGAGGCTGTCTCGATCATCGACAAGGTCTTCGCGTCGATGACGGAACAGGAACACCGGGAGATCGAAAGCCGCTGGATGCACGTCGAATACGCGAAGGGAATCGACTACGCGCTCGTCTGGAAAGTCACGGCAGGGGCACTCTTCCTGCTCTCGCTGATCCTGTTCTGGAACCGACGGCTCTCGTCCGAGGTATCCGCGAGAAAGCAGGCAGAAAACGAACTCCGGCATGTCGTCGCCGAACTCAATCGCACCGGCGAAGAGCTGCGCGTGCAGATCGCCGAACGTGACCGTGCGAAGGGCAGGATGCAGGAAATGCTGGCGGACCTCGAGAAGGCCCGGCGCGAGGCCGAAGAGGCGACGAAGGCGAAGGGCGACTTTCTCGCGAACATGAGCCACGAGATCCGGACGCCGATGAACGCGATCATCGGAATGAGCCATCTGGCCCTCAGGACCGACCTTACGCCGAAGCAGCGGGACTACGTCACGAAAGTCAACGCCTCGGCACAGAACCTCCTCGGGATCATCAACGACATTCTCGATTTCTCGAAGATCGAGGCCGGAAAACTCGATCTCGAACGAATCGACTTCGAACTCAGCGGAGTCCTCGGAAATCTCGCGAATCAGGTCACGATGAAGGCACAGGAGAAGGGACTCGAACTGATCTTCGACGTCGCTCCGGACGTTCCGGGGGCGCTCGTCGGCGATCCGTTGCGGCTGGGGCAGGTGTTGCTCAACCTCGTGAACAATGCGGTCAAGTTCACGGAAAGGGGCGAGGTCGTCGTTTCCGTCGCGTGCGGCCGGGCCGGCCCGGACGACGCGACGCTGAACTTCGCGGTCAGCGATACCGGAATCGGAATGACGGAAGAGCAGCGAAACAGGCTTTTTCGCTCCTTCGAACAGGCCGATGCCTCGACGACGCGGCGCTATGGCGGAACGGGACTCGGTCTGAGCATCAGTCGCAACCTCGTCGAGCACATGGGAGGTTCGATCGGAGTCGAGAGCGTGCCGGGGAAGGGAAGCGTCTTCCGGTTCACCGCGGAATTCGGCCTCCGGAAAGGGCAGTCCTCGCGCGTCGCAGCTCCGGAGGCCGTGCGCGGCCTGAAGATCATGGTCGTCGACGATAACGCCACATTCCGCGAGGTCATGGAGCACTATCTGAGGGGGTTCTCGTGCGACGTTTTCTCCGCCGCCTCGGGGGAAGCGGCCGTCGAAAAACTCCGTTCCGACGCCTTTATGGGAGAGCTTCCCTTCGACCTCGTCTTCATGGACTGGATGATGCCAGGAATGGACGGCATCGAGGCGGCGAAACGGATCCAGCAGGAATCCACACTCGAACGGATCCCGAAAATCATCCTCGTGACCGGTTACGGTCGGGATGACGTCATGGAGGACGCGAAACGGATCAATCTCGACGGATATCTTCTCAAACCCGTGACACAGTCCCTTCTCTTCGATGCGATCATGGAGGCTTTCGGGCATCCCGCGGAACAGGGAATCGAGAAGGGGAAGCGGAAGATCGAGGCGCCGGACGGGCTCGACGAGCGCCGAGGGGCGCGTCTGCTGCTGGTAGAGGACAACGAAATCAACCGGCAGCTCGCCACGGAACTTCTCTCGTCGGAGGGGTTCTTCGTCGACATCGCCGAAAACGGACGCATCGGCGTCGAACGGGTGACGGAGGCGAGACGATCGTCCACGCCCTACGACGTCGTCCTCATGGACCTTCAGATGCCGGAGATGGATGGATTCGCGGCCGCCTCCGAGATCCGTCGCCGGGAAAAGGCGGAGGTCGGACCCGGCGGAGCGGCCACCGCCGTGCCGATTGTCGCGATGACCGCCGACGCCATGGCGGGGGTGCGGGAACGGGTCCTCGAAAGCGGAATGGACGATTACGTGACCAAGCCCGTAGACCCTGCGGACGTTTTGCGGACGCTCGTGCGGTGGATCCGTCCCGGAGAGCGGACGCTCCCGCCGGAATACGCGGTCCCGAATCCAGCGGTTCCGGAAGAGGAAGGGAATCCGTGCGACCTGTCGAGTCTCTCGGTCGTGAACAGCGAGATCGGTCTCTCCCGAGTATCCGGGAACACGAAGCTGTACGCGAGCCTTTTGGGAAAGTTCCATCGCGATTACGCCGGGATTTCCGGACAGATCCGTTCCGCCCTCTCTGGCGGGGACACGGAGAGCGCCCTCAGAATGGCGCACACGATCAAAGGCGTCGCGGGAACGATCGGGGCGCCGGATCTCCAGAGAAGGGCCGAACTCCTCGAATCGGCGCTGGCGGTTTCCTCCGGACTCACGGACGAGAGTGCGCTGGTGCCGTTCGAGCAGGAGCTGGTGCGCGTGATCCGGGATCTCGATCCGGTAGTCGCCTGCCTTGCCGGGGAAGAAGCCTCGTCCGCCGGAGGAAGCGAACCCGGAGACGTTGCCCGGCTCGCGTCGATGCTCGAAAGGCTGCTCCCCGAAATGCGAAAGCGCAAACCGCGGCCGTGCCGGGAAATCATGGCGGAGATCCTTGCCTTTTCGTGGCCGGACGGGTACTCCCGGTCCCTGGTCGAGATGGACGCGTTGCTCGGACAGTACAAGTTCAGGGAGGCGGAACTCCGCGTGACGGCGCTCCTGCGCGTGCTGTCCGGAGAGGAGGCGAAAGACGGATGACAGGAGGTCCGCCGAAGGTGTTGGTTGTCGACGATACGGAGGCGAACGTCGATGTCCTCGTCGGAACGCTCGACGCGGTTTACGACGTCCGCGTCGCGATGGACGGAGCGGGCGCGCTCGAGGCGGTCTCGGAAGAAAAGCCGGACATGATCCTTCTCGACGTGATGATGCCCGGCATGGACGGGTACGAGGTGTGCCGTCGCCTCAAGGCGAATGCCGCGACGAACGATATCCCCGTCATCTTCCTGACGGCGATGACAAGCGAGAGCGACGAGGCGCGCGGGCTTGCGCTCGGCGCGGTGGACTACATCGCGAAACCCTTCAGCCCCGAACTCGTGAAATCGCGCGTGAACAACCAGATCGAACTCAAGCGCTATCGCGACAAACTGGAGGATCTCGTGCGGGAACGCACCGCCGAACTGGCGGCGACACAGGAGGTGGCGATATATTGCCTCGCGTCGCTCACCGAAACGCGGGATCCCGAGACGGGCGGCCACATACTCCGGACGCAGCGGTACGTCCGCCTTCTCGCCGAACGTCTGAGCCTGCTTCCTGAATACCGGGACTCCCTGAACGACGCGACGATCGACCTCCTGTACAAATCCGCGCCACTCCACGATATCGGAAAGGTCGGCGTTCCCGATGCGATTCTCAGAAAGCCGGGAAAGCTCACGCACGAGGAGTTCGAGGAGATGAAGCGACACACAGTGTATGGACTCCGGGCGTTGCGTATGGCGGAAAAAAGGCTTGGATCCAACTCGTTCATGCGTCTGGCGGCCGAGATCGCGTACTCCCACCACGAGAAATGGGACGGAAGCGGATACCCCCGCGGCGTCGGGGGAGCCGAAATCCCGGTTTCGGGTCGGATCATGGCTCTTGCCGACGTGTACGACGCACTGGTCAGCCGTCGGGTGTACAAGGAGCCGTTTCCGCATGACCGCGCGATTTCGGTCGTCGCCGAAGGGCGCGGGACGTCGTTCGATCCCGGAATGACGGACTGTTTCCTCGGGGTAGGGGATGAAATCGGGGAAATAGCCCGCGAATTCCCGGATGACGATATTTCGGATAAAGAGGAATAGTGGAAAATTGCGGTCGGATGGAGTACGCTGTTTCGCAACAGGAAGGAAGTGACGGAAAACATGGTTGAATCTTCCCCGGCGAAAGTCCTCATCGTCGATGACGTCGAATCGAGTGTCGACGAGCTCGTCTCGGCGCTCGGGGATCTCTATGACGTCCGCGTGGCGATGGACGGACAGACGGCGCTGGAAACCGCCGCCGAAGACCGCCCCGATCTCATCCTGCTCGACATCATCATGCCCGATATGGACGGATACGAGGTCTACGAACGCCTGTCTGCCGCTCCGGAAACGGCGGATATCCCCGTGATCTTCCTGACCGCGAAGACGGAGGAAAGCGACGAGGCCCGCGGCCTGGCGATGGGTGCCGTGGATTACATCACGAAGCCGTTCATTCTGGAGCTCGTGAAGGCCCGCGTGAAAAACCACCTGAACCTCAAGAGATACCGCGATCACCTCGAGGAGCTCGTCCGGGAACGAACCAGAGAAATCGTCGCCCTGCAGGAGGTCATGATCAACAGCCTCTCCGCGCTCGCCGAGACGAGGGATCTCGAGACCGGCGGCCATATCCTGCGTACGCAGCGCTATGTCCGCGTGCTTGCCGAACACCTCAGAAGCCACCCGAAATTCCGTGTCTACCTCTCGGAGGACGGTATCATCGACCTCCTGTTCAAGACAGCGCCGCTGCACGATATCGGCAAGGTCGGGATCCCGGACCAGATCCTCAAGAAACCCGGAAAGCTGAGCGGCGAGGAATTCGAGGAGATGAAGCTCCACACCGCCTATGGCCGGAGCGCGTTACGGAACGCCGAGGAAAGCATGGGAGGGAGTACCTTCCTGCGGATTGCCGCCGAAATCGCCGCGACGCATCACGAAAAATGGAACGGACAGGGGTATCCCTGCGGACTGGCCGGCGAGGACATCCCCGTTTCCGGACGTCTCATGGCTCTTGCGGACGTCTACGACGCGCTGATCAGCCGGCGCGTCTACAAACCGCCCTACTCCCACGCGAAGGCGGTGGAAATCATCACCGGAGAGCGGGGAAAGAGCTTCGATCCCGACGTCGTCGACGCGTTCCTCGCGAACGAACGGGAATTCAGAGATATCGCGTACAACTTCCTCGACAGCTACGGGGAACGGCTGACGCTCGGAACCTGATCCTGTCGTCCGCGCTCCCCGGGCCGGGGGGAGATCACTGCTTCGCCAGATAGGGCCTCGGATCGACGGACTTGCCGTCGCGCAGGAGATGGAAGACCAGCTTCGGGGCCGGGCCGTCGCCGATTGTCGCGATCTTCGTCCCGCGCTTCACGGTCTGTCCCGATGTGACATAGAGAGTTCCGAGCCCTCCGTAGAACGTGGCGATGCCGTTGCCGTGGTTGAGGTAGACCGCGTTGCCGAAGTCCTTCATCCATCCGCCGTGGAGCACGGTCGCGTCGGCGGCTGCATAGACGGTCTCGCCGGGCTTCGCGCTCGCGCTCAGCCCCGATCCGAAGTTCGTGCCCACCTGTTTGGGAGCCGAACCGCTCCGGAGCGGCCACTGGAGTTCGAGGCCGCTCTGCTTCGCGGGCTGCGGTGGTTGCGTCGGCTTCGC
Organism: uncultured Synergistales bacterium; assembly: GCA_937957815.1. GTDB lineage: Bacteria > Synergistota > Synergistia > Synergistales > Aminobacteriaceae > CALFXN01. The sequence goes on along the minus strand of CALFXN010000329.1, from coordinate 6,069 downwards.
CTCCCGGGCGCGCGGCTTCGCGGACTTCGGAGGGGCCTTTTCCTGCGTCGGCGTGTCCGCCGCGCCGGGAAGCCGGATCGTCTGCCCGATCCGGATGACGGTCGACTCCGTGAAGGAGTTGACGCGCAGGAGTTCCGAGAACGAAACCCCGTAGGATCTCGCGATGCGGTAGAGAGTGTCTCCCTCGCGGACCAGATGTTCCGTTGCGTCCGGCTTCCGTCCGGAGGCCGCTTCGGGAGCGGGCGGGGCTGCGGGTTCTTCGCCCTTCGGCGCCGGTGTCGGCGCGGTTGCGGCCGCTTCGTCGGGGCGCAGCTGTTCGTGTCCGCCCTTCGGCGTCGCGACGCTGACGCGATCGGGAACCTTTGCGCGGTAGTCCCGACTTTCGGGAACGTCCTCCTGCGGGACGAGCGGCGCGAGAAATTCGTCTGCGAACCGCGGTTTCGGCCATGCTCCGAGTCCCCGGCGCTTGGCCTCGTAGAGCGTCGCGAGGACGTCCTTCGGCGACTTCGGAATCAGAAGGACCGTCCCCGCCGGCGGCAGCGCGTCCGCTGCGGAGAGCCCGTTGGCGGCGGTCAGGTTCATGGGATCGATGCGATAGCGGGCTGCGACGCCCTGAACGGTATCTCCGGCCTTCACCGTGTGGACCGCGAACGGATGCTCCGCCGCGGAGAGGGAGCCGGCCCAGGCCGCCAACAGGAGAAGCGGCATCAATAGCGCGCGGACAGTACGCCTCATGCGTCGTTCGACCTCCGGCGCCCGGGTTCGGGCGCGAATGAAATGCCATCCAATTTCAATATTATACGACGCCCGCCGCGAACGTGCGAAAAGGCGCATAATACGAAAGATCACTATTCGACGAAACGGGATGATGCGTGTGCTCGAGGCGACCTTACAGATTCCGTATGCGGGAATCGGTCCGGACGGACGGATGAAATTCCCCGTACTTCTCGACATCTTTCAGGACATGGCGGACCGCGACGCGCGTCGGATGGACATGTCCGTCGCGAACCTTCTGCCGCGCGGCGTGAGCTGGGTTCTGCGCCGCTACAGCATCCGCGTGGACCGCTACCCCGTTCACGGACGGGAACTCCACGTGACGACGTGGCACGAGCCGCACAGAAACCTCTACTCGATGCGCGCGTTCGAAATGCGCGACGACGACGGAACTTTCGCGACGGCACTGACGTGCTGGATTCTGATCGACGTCGGACGCGGACGCCCCATACGGCTCGACCGATGCTCGACGCCCCTTTACGTCAGCGAGGCGCGTCCGGTCGCCGGCGATTTGCCGGATCTGCCTCCGTTCGACGGGGAGGATTTCGAAGTGCCGTTCCGGATCCGGGAATGGGATCTCGACCTGAACGGACACGTCAACAACGCGGTGTACTTCGCCTGGGCGGCGGAGGCCGTTCCCGACGGCGTTCTGCGCGGGCGGGCAATCTCGCACGTCGAGGCGGAGTTCCTGCGTCCGACCGAAGGACGGGGGCTCGTGAGCGTGCGGACGCAAACGATGGAATCTCCCTCGGGTGTCCGAAGCTACCTTCATTCGGTCCTCGGCGCCGATGGAGCCGAACGCGCGCGCCTGTTCACGGAATGGAGCCCGCGGCCGTCCGGTGCGGCGGATTCCTGAGGTCGCGACGGCGGAGATAACGGAACGGACAACGAACGGCCGGGAAGAAATCCCGGCCGTTCGTTTCGGGGGTGGAGCTGCGAAAGAGGAAGTCCCCGGGCGTTACGCCAGGGGAGCGAGCGAGGTCCGGTAGATCCGTTCGATGACGTCATCGCCGGACGCGACGGGAGCCATCGAAAGCAGCCCGTCGAGCGACGGCGTGTGCCGCGCGAGGTGTACGAGACGGGCGATTGCGTCTTCGGCAAACCCTTCGTCCCTGAGTTTCTTCGTGACACCGAGCGAAAAGAGCCACGATTCGAGAGCCTTTGCGACTGTCTCGGCCTCTTCGGGAAGCCCCTTGAGCGGTCCGGTGATCGGTTCGAGGACGGAAGCGAGAACGGCCGGCACCGCCGGATAAATCTCGCGAACGACGGCCGGCACGATCATCGCAAGCCCGAGACCGTGCGCGAGTTCCGGCTTCATCGCGGACAGCGGATGCTCGAGCGCGTGCGTGAAGTGCAGAAGACCGTTGTCGAAGCAGATTCCCGCGATCATCGACGCGTACAGCAGGAAGTACCGGGCGCGGAGATCTTTCGGATTTTCGATCGCGATCGGCAGATAATGGGCTACGAGACGGACGGTCTCCTGCGCGAGCAGGATCGTGTAAGGGGACGCAGCCTTCGTCGTGCATGCCTCGAGGACATGGTTCACCGCATCGATCGAGACGAAGCGCGTCTGATCGGACGACAGGCCCGTCATCAGCGCCGGGTCGTCGATCGCGTAGAGCGGGTAGATGCAGTCGTAGGCGATCGCGGGCTTGAACTCCTTCTCCGGGATGCTCACGACGGCGAAGCGGTCGACTTCGGTGCCGGTCCCGTGCGTGAGGTTCACGGCGACGACCGGCACGGCCCGTTCAGGGACGAATTTCAGCTCGTAGAGGTCGCGCGCGCTTTTGTCCCCGTATTCCAGAAGAATGGCCGCGCTCTTGCCCGCGTCGATCGGGCTTCCGCCGCCGATCGCGACGACGGCCCGTGCGCCGAACGAACGACCGAGTGCCACGGCCTCGTCCACGCTGTCGACGGTGGGGTTCGGCGTGACTCTATCGTAGAGCGCGAACGCGATACGGCTTGCAGCGAGTGCCTTTTGCACGTGATCCCACGCCCCCGTCGAGCGGTAGGATCCCCTGCCGCACATGACGAGCACCCTGTCGATTCCCCTGTTGCGAAGCTCCGTCGCGATGTCGGCGATCTTCGCGATGGCGCCGACGCCAAGATACGCCGTCGTTTTCGTCCTGATCTCGCGAACGGAACCGATGTCTATCGTACTGTCCCACACGTTCATTCCCTCCCTCAAACAATGAGAAGTATTTCACGTATCTTCGGGGAAGACGATATCACTGTCCATACCATTCGTCAATGAGTTCACTAATTGGCGGAACCTGCTGAAATGTATACGGAAAACATTCCGTTCGTTTGACAGCGCCGGATCCGATATCTATACTGCGTGCATATTGCGTACTTCACTGCATTATTCGCGAATTCGCCCTTCATCGGACCGGGCCGGTTCCGTCCGAAGAGACGGGAAGGGGAGCATCGTGAGCGATCCGTAACGCGCACGGTCATTCCGAGACCAGTGCACGCCGAGGGCGTCACGGGCGTTCTGATCGCCATCGACCGCGCGCTGACGATGTCGTGGAAGGACGGAGGGAGCGGTTCTGATGGAATCGATGTCGTTTTTCGATATTCCGGGATTGAGCGTTGGACACGCGCATGACGAGACGGCAGGGACCGGATGTACGGTCGTGCTCTGCGAGGGCGGTGCCGTAGCGGGGGTCGATGTCCGGGGCGGTGCGCCAGGGACGCGCGAAACGGATCTTCTCGACCCGCGGAACCTGGTCGAGCGAATTCACGCGATCGTGCTGTCGGGCGGAAGCGCGTTCGGCCTCGACGCCGCCTCGGGGGTGATGGAGTTTCTCGAACGGCGCGGTGTCGGTTTCGATGTCGGCGTCACGAAGGTGCCGATCGTCTGTTCGGCCGTTCTTTTCGACCTGTTTTGCGGCGACTGGTCCCGAAGACCGGGGCGCGAAATGGGACTCAGGGCCGCGGAAAACGCGATCGATCCTGCGTACGTTCCCTCGTGCGGTTCCGTCGGGGCCGGCATGGGCGCGACCGTCGGCAAGTTCCACGGAGCGGAGTTCGCGATGCGCGGCGGCGTTGGAGCGTGCGCATGGCGGGCCGGGGCGGTCGTCGTCGGCGCCCTGATCGCCGTGAACTGTCTCGGCGATGTCATCGAACCGGGGACGGGACGGATTCTCGCGGGAGCGTGGGATCGCGACGAGAGACGCTTCCTCGGAACAGAGGACGCGGTCATCGCGGCGCTCGGGGAGAAGCGAGACGTCTTTTCCGGAAATACGACGATCGGCGTCGTCGCGACGAACGCGCATATGACGAAGGCGCAGGCCGGAAAGCTCGCGTCGATGTCGCACGACGGATACGCACGATCCATGAGGCCGTCGCATACGATGGTCGACGGAGACACGATATTCGCCCTGTCGGTCGGCGATCTCGATGCCGACCTGAACGCGCTCGGCGCGCTCGCGTCGCGCGCGGTCGAGGAGGCGGTCGCAGACGCGGTCCGTTCCGCCCGCGGCGGGTTCGGGTATCCCTCGGTGGCGGACATCCGGGGCTGACGAAAGCCATCCTCCGTCCGGTCCTCAGGGGGTATTTTCGTTTATCCGGACAGCGCCGAAAGCGGACGGAGCGCCGTCCCACATGAAGCCCCGTTCGCGGAAAAGCGAGATGCACACGTCGACGACCTGTGGGTCGAAGAGCGTTCCGCTGCTTCCCGCGACGAAATCGAGCGCCGCGTCGACGCCGAGCGCCGGCCGGTACGGGCGGTGACTCGCCATGGCCTCGACGACGTCGGCGACCATCAGGATCTTCGACTCGGGCAGAAGATCCTCCCCCCGTCTGCCGTCCGGATACCCCGAACCGTTGATGCGTTCGTGATGCTCGAGGACCATTCGCGCGAGCGGCCACGGGAAGTCGGTGTCCTTCAGGATTTCGTACCCTTCGAACGGGTGCTGCCGGATGAGCGTGAACTCGTTGCGCGTCAGGCTCGACGGCTTGCTCAGAATTTCCGACGGAATCGCGACCTTTCCGATGTCGTGCAGGACTCCGGCGATCCGGACCCCTTCGACGCGGTCGTCCGGGAGTCCCATTTCCCCGGCGATCCTCGCCGCAAGGAGCGCGACTCGCCGCTGATGTCCGGCCGTGTAGGGGTCCCGCTTTTCGACGATCGTCGAGATGATGTGGACGGTTCCGTCGAGCGACGCGCGAAGGCGTGCGAACAGATCTTCGCGCTCGCGCTCCCTGCGGGCCGCATCCACCCAGAGCCTCCGCTTCTCGATCGCGCCGAGGATTGCCGGGCCCAGACGCTTGGTGTGTTCCTTGATGACGTAATCGGTCGCTCCTGCCTTCATGCACGCGACCGCGGTGTCCTCGTTCATCGATCCCGTCAGGATGATCACCGGAATGGTCGGATCGCGCCCGATGCTCAGGCGCAGCGCGGTCATCCCGTCGAAGCGCGGCATCGAATAGTCCGAGACGACGACGTCCGGACGGAACTCCTCGAGTTCCCGCAGGAGGTCTTCCTTCGTCTCGACCCTCCGGAACGCGCATTCGGGAATGTCCCGCGAGATTTCGCGCCGCGCGAGCTCCGCGTCGGCGGGCATGTCTTCGACCATCAGGATTCGCAGTGGAGTGTCCACGGATCAACCTTTCCCCCCGTCTTGGTTTCCCATCTCTTCCCGGAGATGCGGGAGCGTGAAGACGAACGACGCTCCCGCGTCCACCCGGCCTTCCGCGCGGATGCCGCCTCCATGGCGTTCGACGATGCGCCGGACGATCGCGAGGCCGACCCCCGTGCCGTCGAAATCCTCTGGGCTGTGAAGCCGTCTGAAGACGCCGAACAGCCGGTCCGCATACTGCATGTCGAACCCGGCGCCGTTGTCCCGGACCGTGAATGTCAACTCCGCGCCGTCGTCGTTCCCTTCGATCTCGATGCGCGGGTGATCCCGTTTCGACGAGAATTTGACCGCGTGATTGGTCCAGACCTGCCGCAGCAGCGTGGCGTCCCCGATTGCGTCGGGGAGCGGACCGACGCGGAAGTCGATGCGTCCTTCCCCGCCCCCGGCCGCGATGTCTCCGATGACCGAACGCACCATGGCCTCCGTATCGATGGGGACAAGGGACATCGCCATCCGCCCGAAGCGCGACAGGGTCAGAAGGCCGTCGATCAGGGCGCTCATCCGGGTCGTATTCTCGAGGATGATGGAACAGACGCGCCGCCCCTCGTCGTCGAGATGCGGCGCGTGATCCTCGAGGAGGATTCCCGTGTATCCGTTGATCGCCCGGAGGGGAGCCCGGAGATCGTGCGAGACAGAGTACGAGAAGCTCTCG
>CALFXN010000328.1 GCA_937957815.1 uncultured Synergistales bacterium | reverse complement strand
TCTTTGAGTTCGGGAAGGTCGCTGTTTTCCGCCTTGAGATAGAGCGACTGCGTGTAGAGGAGTGAGTCGCCGACAGGTGTCACGATGTAGCTTCCCCGGATGACGTCGGATCCCCGCTGGCTCCAGAGTGACAGTTGCGCGGAAATCTCCGGGTGCTGGTTCGTCAGTGCCTCGACCTGGGCGGGGCCGTACACGAGAAGCTGCTTGGGAAGCGTGTAGACCACGAGTTTCCCCCGGTTCGGGGCATCGCAGCGTCCCGCCATCCACGCGATGAGATTGTCCTTTCCGGTCGGCATGAACGGAGAGATCAGGACGAACTCGACGTCCGCCTCTCCCCTGAGGCGCAGCGTCGTGTAATAGGAATCCATCCCCTGCCGCTGTCCGTTCCGGGTTGTCCGCTCCCAGACGTCCTCGCGATTGTAGAAGGTATTCGGTTCCTTCATGTGGTACGTGCGGTAGATCTCCGCCTGAATGGAAAAGAGGTCTCGCGGATATCGCAGATGGTTTCTGAGATCGGGTGTCATTCTGTCGCCGGGAGTGAAGATGCCCGGATAGATCCGGGACCACGTCTTCAGGATCGGGTCGTCGGGATCGGTCGCGTAGAGCGTGATCGTTCCGTCGTAGGCATCTACGGTCGCCGTGACGCTTCCCCGGATCGCGTTGATCCGTCTCGGCTCCGAAGTGAGCGGGTCGCGAACGGTCACGGGGTACGAGTACGGGTATCCGTCCGTGACGGTCATCGCGTCGACGATCCACACGAGCCGTCCGTCCGTCACCGCGAGATAGGGGTCCCGGTCGAACAGCAGAAACGGGGCGACCGCGCGGAGACGTTCCGTAACCGATCGCCTGTACAGAATCCGGCTCTCCGGAGTGAAGACGTTCGTGAAGAGGATCTTCGTGTCTCCGAATCGAACCGCGAACGCGACGCGCCGGGTCAGGGAACCGATTCCGACGCCGCCCTTTCCGTCGTAAACCGTTCGGGCGTTGCTGTCGCCGAGCGGATAGTCGAACTCCTTTACGGTCGTCCGGACGAAGACGTAGGGAGCCGGCTTCTCGCCGAAGTAGATCTGCGGGCGGTCGATCCTGACGGGAACGGACGATTTCGGCGGAATGTCCCGTATCCAGAGCTTCGGCTGTCCTCCGGACGCGATTTCGGTCACCGGATTCATGACGAGTCCGTAGCCATGCGTGAATTCGAGCCTCGTGTTGACCCACGTCCGTGTCTGGAGATCGTTGAGATCGAGTTCCCGCGCCGAGAGCATCACCTGCCTGCGCTCGTTTCCGACCACATAGCGATCCATATCGACCTGCTCGAAGTCGTAATAGGTGCGGATCTCCTGGAGCTGCTTATAACTTCTGAGAAGCGGCGAATCGTCCCAGATGCAGATGTTCCTGAGAGTTTCCTCCTCGCGGCGAATATCCTCGGCCGTGATGGAGGCGGCGGGAACGACCGTCTCTGTTTTCACCGAGTCGAGCCCGTACGCCTTCAGCGTTGAGGCGATGCAGCGTTCGATGTACGGGCGCTCCCGTTCGAACTCGTTCGGTTCGACGATGAAACGCTGGACGAGCGGGGGAAGAACGCCGATCGCCACGACGTGGACCGCGAGGACGACGGCGGCGAGGGCGAGCAGGGGCTTCATGCCCCTGCGGAGGGGAAGGATCGCCAGAATCGCGGCGGCAGCCCATGAGAGGAGCGCGAGGATCGTCTGGGCCGGAAGCGTGACGGCCGAGTCGACGAAGCTCGCTCCGAAGAGAACTCCGTGTGTCGAGAAGAGGACATCGTACCTCGCGAGCCATCGTTCGGCACCCCAGAGAAAGACGGCGAACGCGCCGAGACGAAGGAGGTGTCTCGTCGCCTTGCCATCGATCCGAGCCCTCCGGAAAGAGGTGTTCCCGAGATCCGGAAGCGAACCGAAGACGTAGATTCCCGCGCAGCCGATCAGAGAGAGCAGCGAGAGAGAAAAAAACCACCCGGTGATCGAGGAAAGCGCCGGGAGCGTGAAAACGAAAAAACCCACGTCGAGTCCGAAAACGGGATCGACTGTGCCGAACGAAGCGCCGGCGATCGCGGAGAAGAGCACCTTCCATTGTTCGCGGAGCGTTCCTCCAAAAGAAATTGCGAAGAAGGCAGCGGCGAACAGAAGTCCTGCGCGAATCTGCCTCGCCGAGAAGCGGGCTCCAAGAGACTCCTCCGGAGAACGCGCGATCCGGCGTCGCGCGGTCCCCCATTGGAACACGAGGAACAGGAAACTCACGACGGAGATGAACGCGAACGTCGCGCCTGAATAAAGGATGTCCCGGAGCCACATTGAAAGGAATCCTTCCGTGTGGTACCAGAGGAAATCCGTATAGATCCGGGCGAAGCCGGGAAAGAAGGCGAAAAGGAGCAGACCTGCCGCGGTGAACGCGAGCGAAAGTTTCCATCTCATTCGGAAATTACCTCCTGAAAGCATTTCCCCGAAATCTCGGGGGATCTTTCGGAACCGATCGTGACATTCATGAAACCTAATTGTAGGGCAACGAGGGGCAGCAGGATAGTGGAATCTGCGCGGGATGACCAGGCCGCGATGTCTTATGTATTCAGTATCCAAACTTGACAGAATAAAATTAAGGAGTAGCGTTATGATTAATTGAATTGTCGACAGTAGACATACTATCCCTGAAATCAGAGGAGAGAAACCCTATGGTCACCCATATCGAACATCACTCGCTCTCTGAGGAAGTCGCGGAATACCTCCTGACACATCTTCTCGTGTCAGATCAGTACCCTCGCGGAACCTACATCCGGGAAGAAGAGGTGGCCCGATCTCTCGACATCAGTCGCGCTCCGGTGCGCGAAGCGCTCCGGATACTCGATTCCCAGGGACTCGTCCGCTCAATTCCCCGGCGCGGTGCCCTTGTCCTGGATTACTCGGAAGAGGATGTCGCGGAACTCTACGACATTCGTTTCGCTCTCGAGAGCCAGGTTTTCGACGCGATCGTCCGCGGCGGTCTCCTGACGCCGGAGATCGCCGGACGGCTTCGCACGATTCTCGACGAAATGGTCGAGGTCAGCCGGAGCGGCCTCGGCAGAGAAGAGAAGGTCATCGCCTTCACGAAGAAAGATCTCCAGTTCCACCTCCTTCTCTCCGAATGTTCCGGTAGGAGATGGACTCATCACCTTCTCAAGGGAATCTACAGCCAGCTCCAGATAGCAATGATCCGGGATCTCAAAGAGGAAAAACACCTCGAAGTGTCTGCCCTCGAGCACGTGAAAATCCTCGACGAGCTCCTTGCCGGAGATCTCGAAAATATCAGGGAAAACCGGCATTACAGCTATTTTCACAGACGATTGCATCGTGAAAACGCGCAGGGAGGTGAATAGCGGCCGATCAGGCGGTGGTTCCGGAAGTATCGAGAGAGGCAACCGGGATAACGTACTACTATCACACAGGGAGAGTGACGAATATGAAGCGGATGATGAAAACGGCAATCTTTACGATAGTTGCTGCATCGCTTTTCGTGCTCGCGGGGGCCGCGTTCGCGGCAACCGAGTTCCGAATTTCCAACCAACTTCCTCCATCCCACCACATTTCCAAGGGAATCCAGCTCTTTGCGCAAAAAGTAGCTGAATATTCCAAGAACGCAGTCACGGCGAAGGTCTTCGATTCGGCGCAGCTCTTCAAGGACACGGAAATCGTCGAGGCGCTCCAGGACAACACCGTCGAGGTGGGACTCGTTTCCGTCAACAAGTGGTCCGGAATGATTCCGGTCGCGGACTTCTTCGAGCTTCCGTTCGTCTTCAAGGATCTGACGTCCCCGAAGAAGTTCATCGAAGGTGGCGCGGGAGTCATCTTTGACGCGGAGTTCCAGAAAAAGGGCGTCAAGGACCTGTTCTGGGTCGACTACGGGTACATCCAGTTCTTCAACAGCAAGCGGCCGCTCACGAAGCCCGAGGACTTCAAGGGGCTCACGATGCGTTCGTTCGGCAGCGGCGACGCGGAGACCCTCACGGCGCTCGGCGCCGCTCCGACCGTCATGAGTTCGTCGGAGATGTACATGGCCCTCCAGCGCGGAACGGTCGACGGAGCCACGACCGGAATGCCCGCCGCCGTTTCCCGGAAGATCTTCGAAGTCCAGAAGTACCTGACGATAGCCAACTATACGACGGCGCAGTTCGTCATGCAGGCGAACCTCGAGTGGTGGGACTCCCTGAAGCAGGACGAGAAGGACGCCATCCTGAAGGCCGGCAAGGAAGCCGAGGAATGGATCCGCGGCGCGATCGCGCAGTCCGAGGCCGACGCCGAAAAGGTGATCCGCGACGCCAAGCTCGAAGTCCATACGATCACCGACGCGGAGCGCGAGCTGTTCGTGAAGGCGACGGAACCCGTTCGTGCGGCGTTCGAGAAGAAGACCGGAGACCTCGGCAAGAAGCTCCTCGAAATCGCACGGGGGAAGTAGTCCGGTTCCGTTCGAGCGAGCGGAGGGCGTCAGTTGCCTGCCCTCCGCTCGCGTTTTGAAGAAAGGAGTGTCAGTATGTTCGGAGGCTTTCGCGCCATCGTCGAGCGATGCAACGCCGTTCTCGGATACATCAGCGGCCTCGGCATCCTCATCATGGGACTCATTCTTTCCTATGAAGTCGTGTGCAGATATTTCTTCAATTCCCCGACGATATGGGTCCAGGAAGTCGCGGTCTATATCTATATGTGGACGATGCTGGCGGGGTGTTCCTATACGCTCCAGAAGGGAAAGCACGTCCGGATCGATCTCGTCCTCGAGAAGCTCTCGAAACGGACTCAGAAGATGCTTGAAGTCGTGACGTCGATCGTCGGAATGGGCTTTTCGGCCGTCGTCGCCTGGCAGGGATACCTGATGCTCGCGTCGTCCCTGAAGTTCTCCAAGGTGTCCGCGACGCCGCTCCGCGTCCCGATGTGGATCCCGCAGTCGGCGCTCTTTCTCGGCTTCGCGCTCCTGACGCTCCAGTTCCTGATCATCGCCGTCGTCCGTTTCAACGAAAGCGTTCTCACTCCGAAGGGAGGCGTCGCGGAATGACCAGCTTCCTATTCGTCATCTTCCTGCTCCTGCTGATCCTTTTCATCGGGCTTCCGGTGGCATTTTCCCTCGGGACGACGTCGCTGCTCCTCGTCCTCATGTACGACCTTCCGATGAAGGTCGTCGGATCGTCGGTGTTCACGGCGCTCGACAGCTTCGTCGTCCTGGCGATTCCGCTCTACGTTCTCATGAGCCAGGTCCTTCTCGACGGACGGATCGGCGACGACCTGTTCGACGTCGCGAACGTCTGGGTCCGCCATCTGCCCGGAGGTCTCGCGATCGCGACGGTCGTTGCGTGCGCCTTCTTCGCGGCGATCACGGGATCCGGCGCGGCGACGGCGGCAACGATCGGAATGGTCGCCTACCCGGCGATGATCGAGCGCGGATACGACAAGAAGTTCACGCTGGGGCTGCTGGCCGCCGGAGGAACGCTCGGCATCCTCATCCCGCCGAGCATCCCGCTGATCCTCTACGGCTCCATCACCGAGGAGTCCGTAGGAAAGCTTTTCATCGCCGGCGTCATTCCCGGACTCGTTCTCACGGCGATCTTCATCGCCTACGCGGTCTACAAGAGCAAGCGGGGTGGCTTCACGCCGCTGCCGAAGGCCGCATGGGGCGAACGAATGTCGATTACCCGCAAGAATCTGTGGGGGTTGTTCCTGCCTTTCCTCATCATCGGCGGCATTTACACGGGGGCCTTCACGCCGACGGAAGCCGCCGCGGTCGGTCTCGTGTACAGCCTCTTCGTGACGCTCGTCGTCTACAGGACGCTGTCGCTGAAGGATTTGCCCGGCATCTGCCTCAAATCGCTCACGACGTCTTCGATGATCGCGATCATCATCGCCTCCGCGGTCCTCTTCGGCCGCGTCATGACGATGCTCGAAATTCCGCAGAAGCTCACGGAACTCATCATCGAGAACCAGTTTTCCCCGATGATGTTCATCATCGCGATGAACCTTCTCATGATGGTCCTCGGCTGCCTCCTCGAGACGGTGTCGATCGTCCTGCTGACGATGCCGCTCGTGACGCCGATCCTTCACGCGCTTCACATCGACCCGATCTGGTACGCGATCATCCTGACGGTCAACATGACGATGGCGCTCATCACGCCCCCCGTCGGCATGAACCTGTACGTCATCAACGGCCTTCGCGAGGATATCCGCATGTCGGAAGTCATCGAGGGCGTCTGGCCCTTCGTGATCCTCATTCTTGCGATGCTTGTTCTCACGATGATCTTCCCAGCGATGAGCACGTGGCTCCCGTCCGTCATGTAGGGACCGGTTCGAGGAGGATTTCCATTTTGGAGAAGAATACAACGCGTCTGCGTCGGCTCCTCGGGCGCGACAGAATCCTGGTCGCACCCGGGGTCCACGATCCGCTCGTCGCGAGAATCGCCGAGCGCGAGGGCTTCGATGCCGTGTACATGACGGGATACGGAGCGAGCGCGAGCATTCTCGGGAGGCCGGACGTGGGACTGTTGACGCTGACGGAGATGGCGGAACGGGCCGCGAGAATCGCGGACGCCGTGGATGTCCCGCTTATCGCGGATGCGGACACGGGCTACGGCAATGCGGTCAACGTCCTACGCACGATCCGCGAGTACGAACGTGCGGGAGTCGCCTGTATCCAGCTCGAGGATCAGGTCGCTCCGAAGAAGTGCGGGCACATGCTCGGAAGGGAGGTCATCCCGCTTCCCGAAATGGTCGGGAAGATTCGGGCCGCATGCGACGCGAGACTCGACGACGATCTCATGAGCATGGCGCGTACGGACGCGCGGACGGG